>JBEBGT010000030.1:0-15515 GCA_040081365.1 Candidatus Eiseniibacteriota bacterium
AGCCCGTCTCGAACAGGTTGCCGAAGCGCGCCCAGTTGTAGAGTGCGTGCCCGGCGAACGCCGCGGCGACACCACCGAGCGGGAGCAGCCACGCACGCGGCTTGCGGAAGCCCGCGGCCCCGAGGCACGCGAACACGAGCGGCGTGACGCCGAGCTTGGCCGAGATGGCGAGGAACGCGCCAAGTGCCGCCAGCCGGCCGCCGCGGCGCGCGTCGGCAGCCGCGGGTGCGGCGCCGACCTGCGCGGCGCCGGTGAGCGCGAGCAACAGGCCGAGCGCTTCCACGGGTTCGGCCATGAAGCTCTTCGCATAGATCCACAGCGGCGTCGTGAAGCCCACGAGCACGGTGGCCGCCAGTGCGGCGCGGGCGCTCACGCGCAGCGAACGCAGGCCGCTCCACAGCGCGGCCAGCATGAGCGCGGCGACGAGGCCGTTGAAGAACGAGGCCAGGAAGCGCGCGGCGAGCTGCGCGCGCTCACCGGTGAAGCCGCCCGCCTTCGCGGCGATGTCGCCTGCGACCACCAGCGGCAGCGCGAGCACGGCCTGCCCCGCCGTGTTCTTGCTGTAGTAGCGCCCGTCGGGTCCTTGCAGCGTGGCGCCCTCGGCCGGCACGGCGATGCCGCCATGTGCCATGGCACGCGCCAGTTCGAACATGGTGACTTCGTCGCTGCCCACGATGCGGCCGCCACCCGTGAACGCGAACGTCAGGAAGGCGGCGAGCGCGATCGCCCGTGGGGTGCGGTTCACGCCCACCCCCGCGCCGGCTTGAGCTCGTCGATCAGGTTCTCCGTGGAATCCGCGAGCGCGTCCCACGAATGCGCGGCCTTGAGCGCCGCGATCGGGGCCGCCATCTTCTCGCGCAGCCCCTCGGCGAAGAAGCGCGTGATCGTGCGCGCGAGTGCGTCCGGGTCCTCGGGCGGGCAGGTGAGCCCGGTCTCGCCGTCGTGCACCGTTTCGGTGATGCCACCCACGTTCGTGGCGATCACCGGTGAACCGAGCGCGTACGCCACGTGCGTCACCCCGCTCTGCGTGCCCGAACGGTACGGCAGCACCGTGACGTCCGCTGCACGGAACAGTGCTTCGACTTCATCGTCGGCGATGTAGCGGTTCAGGAGCCGCACGCCCCCCGCCTCGCGCGCGAGCGCTTCATAGCTCTCGGGCTTCTCGTAGAACTCCCCCGCCACCACGAGTGTGGCCCCGGGGCGATCGGCACGCACGCGCTTCCAGGCCGTGAGCAGCGTGTCGAGGCCCTTGTAGTGCCGCACATAGCCGAAGAACAGCGCCACGTCGCCCGTGAGGCCCAGGGCTTCGCGCGCGCTTTCGCGCGTGTGGCGGCCGCGGTCGAACTGGGCATAGAACGGGTGCGGCACGCGGCGGCGCGGAGCCCCCGGCTTGAGCGTGTCGAGATCGCGTTCCACCGCGTCACTCATGACCAGGTAGCCGTCCGAGTTGCGCATCATCCACGCCGAGAACGCGGCGTCGTAGAAGCGCGGCTCGTGCGGCACCAGGTTGTCGCACACCAGGATCACGCGCGTGCCGCGCTTGCGCAGCGGACCCACCGTGGACGCGAACGCGGGTGCGAAGAATGGCATCCACCACTTGAGGATCACCGCACCGGGCGCGAAGCGCTCGAGGTGGGCCGCACTCGCGCGCCAGGTCCACGGGCCGATCGAGTCGAGCCGCGCGGCCGTCGGGAAACGCGGCTTCGGCGCGTCGGGGTCGAACTGACTCGTGCCCGGAAACAGGAAGTCCGGATACTGGCGCGTGAACGTCACGGCCTGGACCTCCGAGCGCGCGGCCAGCGTCTCGCCCAGGATCTGCAGGTACTGCGCGAGCCCGCCCCGCCACGGGTGCAGCGGGCCCACCAGTCCGATGCGGCGCGAACTCGGCATGGGTCGCTCGCGCCTCAGCGCTCGCGGGCCACCGGCCAGGACTGCACGCCGCGCGCCTCGAACTGGAACGGCACGACCTGGCCGCCCAGCTTCTCGAGCGCGGCGGCCACCCGGTGACGGCGGTCGAAGCGCGTCAGGAACAGGAAGTAACCACCACCGCCGGCGCCGGTCATCTTGCCGCCCAACGCGCCTTCCTTGCGGGCGACCTTGTACATCTCGTCGACATGCGGCGTGGAGATGCCCTCGGCGAGCTTCTTCTTGTGCAGCCACGCCTCGTGCAGCAGCTCCCCGAAGCCGTCGACGTGCCCCAACAGCAGCGCCCGCTTCATCTCGGCCGTCTGCAGTTTCAGGGCCGACAGCGCATCCACCGTGTCCTTGCGGCCACTCGTGTAGCTCTTGGTCTGGCGCTCGATGATCTTGGCGCTCTGGCGCGTCTGCCCCATGTAGCACAGCAACAGCCGGTACTCGAGCTCCTCGAGCGTGTCGCGGCGCAGGCGCAGCGGCGTGACCACCGTCCCGGACTTGTCGAACTCGATGTAGTTGAAGCCGCCGAACGACGCGGCGTACTGGTCCTGGCGGCCGCCGGCGAGCTTCAAGTCGATACGCTCGACGCGATAGGCCAGTTCGGCCATGTCGTAGGGCGACAGGTCGAGCTTCAGCCATTCGCGCAGCACCGCGAGCAGCGCCACCATGAGCGTGCTCGACGCCCCGAGCCCCGAGCCTGGGGGCGCGTCCGAGTGCGTCCACAGGTCGGCGCCATGGCGCGCCTTGAGCGCCTTGACCGCGGCCTTCAACAGGTCGAGTTGGCCATCGAACTTGATGCGCTTGGCGTGCTCGTACTTGGCCACCACGTCGTAGTCGAGCGAGGCGAGCGTGAAGCGCGAGTCGCGGCGCGGGCGCAGTGAGGCGTAGGCGTAGTGGTTGATCGTGGCCGACAGCACGCAGCCGCCGTGCTCTTCCGGGTACGGCGACACGTCGGTGCCGCCGCCGCAGAACGACAGCCGCAGCGGTGCACGGGCACGGTAGTAGCGGATCACGCGCTTCATCGTGTCAGCTCCCGTTCGGCGCGTTCCCAGTCCTCGGGCGTGCCGATGTCCCAGAACTTCCCAGCACAATGCCGGCCGTGCAGCAGCCCGCGCGCCGCCAACGCCGGCAACACGTCGCGCTCGAGCGACGACTTGCCGGCCGGGATCTCACGCCAGAACGCCGGCTTGAACGCGTACGCCCCGCCGTTCACCCACGCGGGCCCGGTCCAGGCATCGTCCTTCTCGACGAAGCGTTCGATCGTGCCGTCGAGCCGCGCCTCGACGCGGCCGCGCGCGCGCGCGTCCGCCACTTCGTACAGCGCCACCGTGCCGAGCGCGCCGTGTTCCCAGCGGTCCCGTTCGAGCAACCAAGGGTCGCCCTCGGCGAGCGTGTCGCCGTTCACCACCAGCACCGGCCCGTCCACGAAGCGCTCGGCCAGTTTGAGCGCGCCACCCGTGCCGAGCGGCTCGCTCTCGACCGACCACTCCAGCGTCACGCCCGCCACCCCCGCGCCGAGTTCCGCGCGCAGCTGGTCGGCCCCGTGGCCGGCGAGCACCACGGCGCGTGTGATGCGCTGTGCGGCGAGCCATGCGAGCTGACGGACCAGGAATGGCTCACCGCCGATCGGGGCCAGCGGCTTCGGCAGGTCTCCGAAGCGCGGCTTCAAGCGCGTGCCCAGCCCGCCCGCCAGCACGAAGGCTCTCATGCGCGATCGAGGTTGAAGCGCCGGCGCACCGGATAGTCGTCGCGCGCGGACTGGTGCGCGATCATCTCGCCCAGGAGCCCCATGAGGATGAACTGGATGCCGAGCAGCACACAGGCCGCGCCCAACAGCATGAGCGGCCGCACCCGCAGCGGGTCGCCGTGCAGCCACTGGGCCACGAACCACACCGCCAGGCCGAAGCCGGTGAGCAGGAACAACAGTCCGATGCGGCCGAAGACGTGCAGCGGCTTCAATGCGGACGTCGAGATGAAGGCGGCCGTGAGCAGGTCGAGGAAGCCGTTCACGAATCGTGACGCGCCGAACTTGGACTGTCCGTAGCGGCGCGCACGGTGGTTCACCCCCACCTCGCACACGCGGAATCCGCGCCAGTGCGACAGGGCCGGCAGGAAGCGGTGCAGTTCGCCGTACACCTCGAGCGCTTCGACGACCTCGCGGCGGTAGAGCTTGAAGCCGCAGTTGAAATCGTGGAGCTTCACACCCGCGACCTGGCTCGTGACCATGTTGAACAGCTTGCTCGGCCAGCGCTTGGTGACCGGGTCCAGGCGCTTCACCTTCCAGCCCGACACGAGGTCGTAGCCCTGCTCGAGGGCGGCGAACAGCTTGGGCAACTCGTGGGGGTCGTCCTGCAGGTCGGCGTCCATCGTGCACACGAACTCGCCGCGCACGGCCTTGAAACCGGTGGCGAGTGCCGCGCTCTTGCCGAAGTTGCGCGACAACAGGATGCCGCGGGCACGCGGATCGGCCGCGCAGATGGCCTCGATCGCACGGTCGGTGCCGTCACGGGAGCCGTCGTCGACGTACAGGACCTCCCACGTCATGTTCAGCGCCGTCAGCGCCGCGACCAGTTCGCGGTGCAGTTCGGGCAGGCTCTCGGCCTCATTGAAGGCCGGCACCACCACCGACAGCCGCGGGGCGTCCGTGACGCTCATCGCACGCCCCCATACAAGGAGCGCGCCCATTCGGCCTCGGCCGCGAGCCCGTCGGCGATCCCGACCGTGGTGCGATAGCCGAGGTCGGCGGCCAGACGCGAGGCGTCGGCGCGCGTGCGATCCGGGTCGCCCGGCGGGCGCGGCACGAACTTCACCTGCGCCTTCACGCCCAGACTCGATTCCAGCATCGCGATCGCCTCGACGACCTCCACCTGCGAGCCACCGCCGATGTTGTACACGCTCTGCGGCGCGGCGTTCCTCCAGGCGCGCACATTCGCCTCGATGGCATCTGAGATGAACGTGAAGTCACGCGACTGCCGCCCGTCGCCGTACACGGTGATGGGCTCACCCGCGAGCATCGCACGGCAGAAGCGATGGAACGCCATGTCCGGTCGCTGGCGGGGGCCATACACCGTGAAGTAGCGCAGCGCGGTCACCGGCAAGCCGAAGTTGCGACCATAGAGCAGCGTGAGGTGCTCGCCCGCCAGCTTGGTGACGCCGTACGGCGAGAACGGCCGCGGCAACAGCGTCTCGGGCGTGGGATAGCTCTCGGCATCGCCGTACACGCTCGACGACGAGGCGTAGACGAAGCGCTCGAGCTTCACGCCCTTGTAGCGCTCGAGCAGGCGCTGGCTCGCGATGACGTTCTGCTGCGCGTAAGCGGCGAACTCCCGCCCCCACGACGCCTGCACGCCCGGCTGCGCGGCCTGATGGAACACCACGTCGACGTCCGGCAGGGCGGCCAGGTCGCCCGTTCCCAGATCGAGATCGAACAGCGTGAACGACGGGTGGCGCAGCGCGGGTTCGATGTTCCGGCGCTTGAGCGCCGGGTCGTAGTAGCTCGTGAACGCGTCGACACCGGACACACGCACACCGTCCGCCAGCAGGCGTTCGGTGAGATGCGAGCCGATGAAGCCGGCGGCACCGGTGACGAGGGCGTGGGTCATGACGGGCGCCTCAGCGCGGCCTCGCGCCGGGCGGCAGGCCCAAGGGGGAGCCTTCCCCGCCCAACCCCATGCCGAGCCGGGCGCGCGCTTCCTGCAGCTGCGCGGCGGCCTGCGCGTCGTTCGGATGGCGGTCCACCCACTGCTGCAGCACCTGCACGGCCTCTTCGCGGCGACCCATGTCCCACAGCGTGCCGAACTCGTCGAAGTACGGATAACCGTAGTTCGGGTCGAGGCGCCGGCTGATGCGGAACTCCTCCACCGCCTCGTCGGGCTTGCCGCGGTAGCCCAGTGCCGCGCCGCGGTAGTAGTGCGCCTCGGCGCTGCGGGGCGCGCGCTTCGTGAGACCGTCGTAGAACTCCCAGGCCTTCGCGCTGTCGCCGGCGGCCAGATAGATGCCGCCCAGCGGGGCCTGGATCTCGACCCAGTCCGGGAACATGCGCGTGACGCGCTCCATCTCGGCGATCGCGCGCGGGAAGTCCTTGATGCGGCGGTAGTGCTGCGCCAGCTGCATGTGCGCGAACGCGTAGTTGCGCGACAGGTTCTGGGCGTTGTCGTCCTTGTACACCTTGGGATCGAGCGAGCCGTCCGGATTGAACAAGCCGCGGTACTGGTAGGTCTCGTAGAGCGCATGGTGTGTTGCGGGTTCGTCGAAGCCCGCGAGTGTGCTGTCGTGCATGACCTCCTGCACGATGCCCTCCTGGCGGAACGTGCCACCGTAGCCGTAGTCCTGCGGCACCGTGACCGCGAAATACGGCTGCTTGGCCCAGCCCGAGTCCTGGCGCGCCTGCGCGAGGATGTGGTGGACCATGTACTCGTTCGTGTAGGCGATGTTGCCCTTGTCGTCCTGGTAGTAGCCCGCCCCGAGCGCGTCGATGGTGCGGTCATCCAGCGTGATCGGCACCTTCGGCTCTTCGTCCCGCAGCTGGCGGATGTACCAGTCGGTGTTCAAGAGCGACAGGTTCACGATGCGGACATCCTTGCGGAAGCCCTCGACCTGCTGGATGTACCACAGCGGGAACGTGTCGTTGTCACCGTTCGTGAACATGAACGAGTTGGGCTTGAGGTTCGCGAGCATGTTGTAGGCGTAGTCGCGCGCGATGTAGTTCTTGCTGCGATCGTGCGTGTGGTACAGGTTCACGAGCAGCAACACCGGCATCATGCCGAGCAGGCCCGATGTCGCGAGCGTCGCCGTGCGCTGCGCACCCTCGGCCTCGAACGACTCGCGCACCCACTCGATGAGCCACGCCACGCCGAGCCCGATCCACATGGCGTAGGCGTGGAAGCCGCTCTGGAAGAAGTAGTCGCGGTCGCGCACCTCGTGGTCCGTGAAGTTGAGGAACACGATCATGCCCACGGTCGAGAGCCCGAGGAACGTGAACGACAGCAGGAACGACTTCTTCTCGCGCCGGAACTGCCAGAAACCGCCGGCGAGCCCCAAGGCGATGGGCAGCAACGCGCCCCACAGCCGGTTGGTCGGGAACAGCGGCCACTGCCTCTGGAAGTAGCGCCAGAACTCCTTGTCGAGCTGGGCCATGAGCGGCGCGCGGCGCTGCAGCGGATTCATCTCGCCGTACTGCTTGCGCTCGAGCAGGTCGCGCATCTTGTCCCAGGTCGCGGGCGCCCCTTCATTGATGGCGGGGTGCTGTGCCGCACGGATCGGCAGGTAGAGGTGCGTGGAATAGCCCGCCACCATGAGGAACAGCGACAAGAGCAGGACACGGCCCTCGCGGTGACTGCGTGCGAGCCACACGATGGGCCCCAGGACGGCGAGCGTGGTGAGGACGGCCGTCTGCTGGGAGAAGTTGGCATCCGAGAACGACGCCGACAGCCCCGGGAACGCCAGCGCGGCCGCACCGAGCACGACCCAGCCGTTCAGCTTCTTCTTCCACACCATGATCCCGGCGGTGACGAGGCTCAGCAGGATCACCGTCCCGGCCATCTTCTCGAGGCCGGCGGGCACGCGCAGCAGCGACAGGAACGGCATCAGGAACAGCGCGGCGACCGAGCGGTCGACGAACAGCAGGAAGATGAAGAGCGGCAGGCCCATGATGCCGACGCCCAGGTGCAGCCCCACGCACAGCCACATGACGTAGGTTGCCACGAGCAACGGGCCCACGCTGGGCTTCTTGCCGTGCGCGTCCCACCACTTGAGCCCGAGCCAGAACACCAGGATCTGCGCGAGGCTCATGAGCTGGTAGACCTCGGCCTCGACCGAGTTCCCCCAGAACGAATCCGAGAACGCGAGCAGCAGCGCTCCGACCGCCGCCGCGAGGATCGCCACCCACTCCTGCCACGGCTTGCGGTCGTCCCCCTGCGCCACGCGGATCAACCGCAGCGTGCTCAGGTAGGTGAGCCACACCGTGAGCGCGGCCGCCACGGCCGAGAGCGCGTTCACGCGCTGCGCGATCGAGGCCCACGGCACCAGCGTCGCGATGCGCGCCAGCAGTACATAGAAAGGAGTGCCGGGCGGGTGCGGAATGCCGAGGATCGTGGCCACGCCGATGAACTCACCCGAGTCCCAGAACGGCACGGTCGGCGTGAGCGTGAGGAAGTAGACGGTGGCGGCGAACAGCAGCACGAACACCGAGATCAGCGCCGCGGAGCGCTGGGTCGGGATCATTCGGTGGACCTCCGTGGATTCCGGGACTGGGCCCGACGACCGGGGATGCGGGCCAGGAACACCAATAGACCGATCAAGCTGACCCCGAACGCGACGAGATAGGTGCCGACCTGGAGCGCCAGGGCCGCCGGTTCCGCCAACCCGACGATCCCGAACAGCTGGGTCCCGGCCGCCTCACGTACGCCGATGCCATTGAAGGAGATGGGCAGGGAGACTAGCACCGCGAGCAACGGCACGAAAAGGAAGAAGTAGGCGGTCTCCACGTGCTGCCCGAGTGCCCGGCTGAACAAGACGTGGACACCGATGCGCATGACCTGCACCGTGAGCGCGACGGCGAAGAGCTCGAGCAAGAGCCGGCGCTGGTCGTCGAGCGCCGGCGACAGCCGCGCGAGCCCGAGCCTCGCGAGCAGGCGGTCGAGCCAGCGCAGGACCTGCGGCTCCAGCACGGCGCGCAGCAGAGCCAAGCTGACGGCGAAGAAACCGACGACCCCGATGTAGGCCGCGGCCAGGTGGTAGTGATCGATCGCGGGCAGCGTCGTGACCACGGCGATGCCGCCGAGCGCCACCGTGCCGATCAGCCGGTCGAGGATCACGGTGCTGAGCGCGGCCGGCCGCGACGAGCCGCTGCGCGCGGCATCGAGCGTGCGCGCCAGGTCCCCGGCGACGTTGGCCGGCAGCAGGTTGTTGAAGAACAGCCCCACATGGTAGTAGGCCGCCACCTTGTAGAACGGGATGTCGATGCCCGCCACGCGCAGCAACCGCCCCCACTGGTAGGACGCCAACAGATGGCTGCCGAGCAGCAGCAGTGCGGCGGCCGCGACCCAGTGCCGGTCCGCCGCGCCGAGCAGCGGCACGATCGACGACAGCGGCAGCCGGCGCAGCAACCACACGATCAGCACCACGCTCACGAGCAGCTTGAGCAGCAGGGCGAACACCGCCTTGGGCGACCGCGCCAGGCTCATCGCGGGGGCTCCCCCACCAGCGCGTCGATCGTGCGCAGGCCGCAGTCATCCCAGCGGAAGCGCGCCGCCCAGGCGACACCCGCCGCCTCGAAGCGCCGGCGCAGCGCGGCGTCCGTGCAGACGCGCACCAGCGCCTCGGTGAGCGCTGGCGTGTCGCCGTAGGGCACCAGCAGGCCGGTCTCGTCGCGGCGCACGGAATCGCGCAGCCCCGGCGCATCGCTGGCCACCACGGCGGTGCCGCACGCCGAGGCCTCGACCACCGTGAGCCCCCACCCCTCCTTGGGGCTCGGCTGCACGACGGCCCACGCCGACTGCAGACGCTTCACCTTCTCCGCGCCGGGTAGGAATCCCAGGAAGTCCACGGCGGCGGTGAGCCCACGCCGCTCGGCCTCGGCACGCAGCGCGTCACCGTGCGGACCGTCGCCGATGACCTCGAGCCGCACGTCGGGCACACGCGCGATCACGCCGGGCAGCGCTCGCAACACCCAGTCGAGTCCTTTGTAGCGCCGCAGCCTCCCCACGAACGCCAGCGTGGGCCGCGCGGACTTCGCCACCGTGGCATCGGTGCGATAGCGCGCGTGATCGAGCCCGCATTCGACCACGGCGATGCGGTCGCGCGCGATACCGCGCGCCACCACATCGTCACGCGTGCTGTCGGAGATCACCACGAAGCGGCAGCGCGCATAGGCGAACGGCAGGATCGCTTCCATGAGCAGCACGTAGCTCGCGACCACCGCGTTCGCCTCGCGGAACACCGTGGTGCCGAACAGGTGCGGGATGATCACTGATACCGGCACGCGCGTGAACCACGGCGTGAAGCACGGCACCTTGTTGACGTCCTCCACGATGTGGTCGGGAGCGTCGGCACCTGAGAACTCGCGGCGCAGCACGCCAGGCACGATGAAATTGAAGTTCCACCAGTGGCCGCGGCGCAGTACGCGCATGCCCTTGTGCTCGCCCTGCGGCGCGCTGCCCGGAAAGCCGCTCGCGAGCCACGTCACGCGCCAGCCGCGGCGCACGGCGTCGAGCAGCACCTGCTCCAGGTGGAGCTCGGCGCCGCCCGCCTCGGGGTGCGCGGGATCGCGGAAGTTGATCGCGAGCAGGTGCACGCGGCTCAGCGCCTCACCGGCGGCGGCCCACGGTGCCGATCACGTGGCAGCTGTTCATGGCCCAGCGCTGGCCGCGCAGCCACCGCCGCCACGCCTCCCAGCCGTGGGACCAGAACGCCGGCCCCGCCGGATGCAGCGGCAGCTTCACACCGAGCCCGCGCTTCAGCACTTCGCGCACGACGCGATACCACAGCCCGGGTACCATCCAGTCGCCGTAGGTGCGCTGCACCTCCAGCCCGGATTCCGCCACCAGCTTCTCGAGCTGGGCCACGGTGAACTGCGTCTCCCAGCCCGCGAACCACTGGTTCACCAGGATCAGCATGTTCTTCATGACGGTGTAGAGGTGAAACGTCTGCGGCACGTCCACCAGCACGCGGCCACCCGAACGCGTGATGCGTGCGTTCTCGGCCAGCAGCGGGCGCGGGTCGCGGAAGTGCTCGAGCAGCCCCTGATGGAACGAGATGTCGATCGTGCCATCGCGGAACGGCATGCGCGTGGCGTCCGCCTGCACGAACATCACCGGGATGCCCTGTGCCACGGCCTGCTGCTTGACGAGCGCCAGCGATGCCGGCGAGTAGTCGAGCACGATGCCCTTGGCGCCCATGCGTGCGAGCTCGAGCAGGTCGCGGCCGGAACCGGCCCCGATCTCCATCACGAGCTTGCCGGACACGCCGCCGTCCGCGAGCACCTCGCGCACGAGCCGCCCGCCCGTGGAGTAGGTGTCGTCGATGTCCTGCTGGTGCCCCTTCCAGTAGGACTCCCAGTGATCGAGTGTCGAAACGCGAGCCATCCGCTCCCCCCTATTCGCCCCAGCGCAATCGGGCCGCGAGCGACGGCGGCAGCCCGGTCGCGAGGATGCGCGACTGCGCCCCCTCGACGTCGTAGGCCAGTCGCACGTGCTCGAACGTCCACGCGGTGTCGTCCCACAGCAGGTAGCCCGCCCGCGGATCGCCGTCGCGCGGCTGGCCCACGCTCGGCACCACGATCAGGTAACGGCGGTCCCGGCGCGCCCGGACGAGAGGTTCTCGCGAATACCCCCCGCGGTCGCCGTCGAGTTCGAACGTCACGGGCACGTGCGAGTGCCCCACGAAGCACACCGGCTCGTCGCAGTGGCGCATCTCGCCCACCGCGATGCCGAGCGTCAGCACGTAGTCCCACGCCTCGGGCTCGGCCGGCGCGGCATGCACGATGCGCGCCCCGCGCCATGGCAGCGAGTACGGCAGTGCGGCGAGCCACGCCGCATTCTCGGGCGTGAGTTGCCGGCTGGTCCAGCGCGCGGCCGCGGCGGCCTCGGGGTTGAAGTCCGCCAGGACCGTCGGGTCGATGGCCGCCTGGTCATGATTGCCCAGCACGGCGGCCTCGATGCGCGGACGCAGCGCGGCCATGCACTCATTGGGTGACGCGCCGTAACCCACGAAGTCCCCCAGGCACACCACGTCGTCCGCGCCGCGCCGATCGATGTCGGCGAGCACGGCGTCGAGCGCCTCGAGGTTCGCGTGCACGTCACTCACGAGCGCGTGCAGCATCAGAACTCGCCCGGCCGTTGCGTGCGCGCCGCCTTGTCGAGCACGCCGTTCACGAAGCGGCCCGACTCGTCGCTACCGTAGGTGCGCGCGATCTCGATGGCCTCGTCGATCACCACACGGGCTGGCGAACCGGGGCGGCTCATGAGCTCGGCCACGCCCACGCGCAGGACCGCGCGATCGGTGGCGGCGAGACGCGCCATGGTCCAGCGGTCATCGAGCGCGGACTGCAGCGCGCTGTCGATCTCCGGCCCGCGCGCCTCGAGCGCGGCCACGAGGTCATCGATGAGCTCGAGCTGGTCGGCGCTGAAGTTCTCCTCTTCCTGTTCCTTGCGCAGCTGCCAGGCCACCGGATACGAATCGCCGGCGATGTCGGCCTGGTAGGCGACGCGGAACGCCACCTCGCGTGCCCGGCGACGGGCGCTGGTCGGTGCGTTCATGCATCCCCCTGGTGCGCGGCGTACAACGACGCCATCGTGAGTGCGGCCAGCGCGACCTGCGCGCCGTTGTTGCCATGCGTACCGCCACTGCGGGCCTCGGCCTGCTCGGCCTTGTACACCGACAGCACGCCGTTGAGCACCGGCACCCCCGTGTCGAGCGCGACGCGCTGCAGGCCGTGCATGGCGCCATCGGACACCAGACGGAAGTGCTCGGTCTCGCCCTGGATCACCACACCGAACGCCAGCACGGCGTCCACGCGACCGGAGTCCGCGGCCCACGCCGCGGCCACGGGCAGCTCGTGGCTGCCAGGCACCCACGTGAGCGTCACGTGATCGTCGGGCACGCCCTGACGCTTCAGCGTGTCGAGCGCGGCATCGACCATGCGCTGCACGTACTGCTCGTTCCAGCGCGCGGCGACGATCGCGAAGCGCAGAGTGGCGGCGCTCATGCGCCCCCCCTGGCGAGGTCGAGCAGGTGGCCGAGCTTGTCGCGCTTCGTGGACAGGTAGCGGCGGTTGTACTTGTTGGGTTTCATCTGCACCGCCACGCGCTTCTCGATCGTCAGTCCGTAGGCCTCGAGCCCCACCACCTTGCGCGGGTTGTTCGTGAGCAGGTCGATGCGGCGCACACCGAGGTCGGCCAGGATCTGCGCGCCGATGCCGTAGTCGCGCAGGTCCGCCGCGAACCCCAGCTTGAGGTTCGCGGTCACGGTGTCATAGCCCTTGTCCTGTAGCTGGTAGGCGCGCAGCTTGTTCTCGAGCCCGATGCCGCGGCCCTCCTGGCGCAGGTACAGCAGCACGCCCGTTCCGCGCTTCTCGATGGCGCGCAGCGCGGCGTGCAACTGCGCGCCGCAGTCGCAGCGCTGCGACCCGAAGACGTCACCGGTCAGGCACTGCGAGTGCACGCGCACGAGTGCGGGCTGCTTGGGGCGGATGCGGCCCTTCACGAGCGCGATGTGGTGATCACCGTCGAGCAGACTCTCGTACAGGTGCAACTGGAACATGCCCTCGGCCGTGGGCAGCGGCACCTGCAACAGCGGGCGCACCAGCTGCTCGCGCTGCCGGCGCCACTCGATGAGCGCACGGATCGTGAGGATGCCGATGCCGTGCTGCAGCGCGAAGCGCTTGAGCTCGGGCAGCCGCATCATGTGACCGTCGTCGGTGAGCACCTCGCACACCGCCGCCACCGGCCTCAGGCCGGCGAGCCGGCACAGGTCGGGAGCGGCCTCGCTGTGCCCCGCGCGGCGCAACACCCCGCCGGGCACCGCGCGCAGCGGGAAGATGTGCCCCGGCCGCACGAAGTCACCCGCCGCGGCGCGCGGCCGGGCCAGTGCGCGCAGCGTGCGTGCACGGTCGAACGCGGACGTGCCGGTGGTGGTGCCGCGCTTGGCGTCCACCGATTCGGTGAACGGCGTGCCGAACTTGCTGGTGTTGTCGGCCACCAACAGCTTGAGCCCGAGGTGGTCCGAGATCTCGGCCGCCATGGCTGCGCACAGGATGCCGCGTCCATGCTTGACCGCGAAGTTCACCATCGCCGGCGTGGCCTTCTCGGCCGCGAACACGAGGTCGCCCTCATTCTCGCGGTCCTCGTCGTCGACCACGATCAGCATGTCACCGTTCGCGATCCGCAGCAGTGCTTCTTCGACCCCGATCATCGGGTCGGCACCGGCCACCGGCCGTGGCTCGGCGGCCGTGGCGGATGCGGTGCCGTTGCGGCTCACGCCCGCCGCACGCGACGGGGCGGGACGGCGCTTGGCGCGCGCACGGACTGCACTCTTCACGGGGGTCACGATCCGGAGTCCTCTCCCGTGGTCTCGAGCATGCGCGCGAGATACCGGGCCAACAGGTCCACTTCGAGATTCACCCGCGAGCCGCGCTGGTAGAGCCCAGCATTGGTGCACGCGAGTGTGTGGGGAATGTACGCGATTTCAGCGCCGTCGTCGGTGAGGCCGGCCACGGTCAGGCTCACGCCATCGACCGTGAGACTGCCCTTCCGCGCCACGAAGCGGTGCAGCGCGCGCGGGAGCGCGAAGCCGATGCGCCGGCCGTCGCCCTCGTCGGTCACCCCCAGCACCTCGCCCACGGCGTCGATGTGCCCCTGCACCAGGTGCCCGCCCAGCCGGTCCCCGAGCCGCAACGAGCGTTCGAGGTTGACCGCGGTGCCGCTCTGCCAGCCCCCGAGCGTCGTGCGCGCCAGTGTCTCGGGCACGGCCTCGACGGCGAACCGGCCGGACTCCACCGCCACGGCGGTGAGGCAGCACCCGCAGCACGCGATACTGTCGCCCACCTTGGCGTCCGACAGCACCTCGCGCGCGGCGATCCAGAACCGTCGGCCCGCGGGACGCTCCTCGACCGACTCGACGCGGCCCAGCTCCTCGACCAATCCGGTGAACATGGTCACTCCCCCCGATCCGGGTCCAACTCGAGTTCCAACCGCAGGTCGGCGCCCACGCGCCGTTCGCTCACCAGCCGGCCGCGGGCCGCGCGCGCGAGCGGCAACCGCAACCCCTCGCACCAGGACAGCCCGCCGCCCAGGACGAGCGGCGCGCTGTAGAGCACGATGCGCCGCACGAGCCCGGCGCGCAGGAACGCGGTCCCCAGCGTGGCGCCCCCCTCGAGCAGCACGTCGTGCCGGCCCTCGTGCGCGAGCCGGCGCGCCAGCGCCGGCAGTGACACGCGCCCGCGCGTTGCGGGCAGCCGCCACACGCGCACCCCGCGCGCCGCGAGCGCACGCTCGCGGGCGGCACTCGCCGCGTTCGTGCACGCCACCACGGTGCCGCATGCCAGCGCGGGCGCGAACAGGCGCAGGCCGGGCGGCAGCGACAGCCGTGAGTCCACCACCACGCGGAGCGGCTGCGCGCCGCGCACACCCGCGCGCACGGTGAGCCGCGGGTCGTCCGCACGCGCGGTGCCCGCGCCCACGAGGATCGCATCGCTCGCCGCGCGCAGGCGGTGCCCATCGGCCCGTGCGCCGGCACCGGTGATCCAGCGCGAACGTCCGCGCGCGTCGGCGATCCGGCCGTCGAGCGAGGCCGCCACCTTCCAGGTGACGCGCGGCAGCCCGTGCTGCTGGGCACTGCGATACCCCGCCAACTGCGCGCGCGCCTCGGCGGCCAGCAACCCGACCTCCACGGCGACGCCGGCCCTACGCAGTTGGCGCAGCCCCCGGCCATTGACGCGTGGGTCGGGGTCGCGCTCGGCCACCACGCAGCGCGCGATGCCGGCCGCGAGCAACGCGTCGACGCACGGCGGCGTGCGGCCCCAGTGCGCGCACGGCTCGAGCGTCACATAGAGCGTCGCGCCGCGCGCACGAGCGCCGGCGCGGGCCAGGGCCTCGATCTCGGCG
>JBEBGT010000370.1:0-4131 GCA_040081365.1 Candidatus Eiseniibacteriota bacterium
TCTGCTCCTCGAGCCGGCCCGCGACGACCCACAGGGGTTTGAGCGGCGTCGACAGGTAGCGCTCGCGCCAGCGGCGCGCCAGCGGGGCTTCGGCCTCGTCGTCCGGCAGGTCGGCGCCATTCGCCACCACGCGCACGCGCGCGCGCTCGATGCCGTAGTCGCGCACCAGCGTCTCGACGATCGCCCCGGTCACCGCGGTCACGGCATCCGCGCGGCGCAGTTCGTCGCGCTTGAGTGCGCGCTGCCCCGCCGAGTGCGACTCGCCGGTGATGTGTTCGGTGATCACCAGGTGCGGCACGCCGGCCGCCCGCGCCAGCATCGACAGGTAGCGGTCGGCCGCCGGCCACACATGATGGATGTGCAGCAGGTCGGGCTTGAGCCGGCGCAGCCGTGACCACGTCTCGAGCATGCCCTTCCAGTCGAAGCGGCGGTCGACCTCGGGCACGCGCGCCACGGTGATACCGGCGCCCGCGAGGGCCGCGGCGAACTCGTCGATCGCGCTCGCCGGCGACAGCCAGACGTGCACGTCGAAGCGCGACGCGGGCAGGCGCGTGGCCAGCTCCCACACCACGCGTTCGGTGCCTCCCACGGACGTCCCGCTCTCGACGAGCAGGACTTTCAGGCGCGCGGCTTCCCGCATAGTCCCTCGTAGGCGGTGATCAGTTGGCCGGCGTTGTGCTCCCACGCCAGCACGTCCAGGAAGCGCTGCCGGTTGTAGGCCCCGAGCCGCTCGCGCAGCGGGGCGTCGTCGAGCAGCTGGCCGATCTTGGCGGCCAGGTCCTCGTCGCGGTTGGGCTCGGCATAGAGCGCGCCCTCACGCGCGCTGTGACGATGCTCGCGCAGGTCGAAGCACACCACCGGTTTCGCGCACGCCATGTACTCGAGCACCTTGTTCATGGTGCTCACGTCGTTGAGCGGGTTCTTGGGGTCCGGGCTCACGCACACGTCGGCCGAAGCCAGCACGCGCTCGACGTCGGCATCGGGCACACGCCCGGTGAACTCGCACACGCCGTCGAGCCCGAGCGAGCGCGACAGCGCCTTCAGGTCCTCGAATGAATCGCCCGCACCGATGAACGTGAACGCCACGTCGTCGCGCTGGCCGGACAGCACCCGCGCTGCGCGCACCAGATGATCGACGCCGTCCTGGGGCGCCATGACGCCCAGATACGCCACCAGATAGCGCTTGCCGCGCTTGCAGGAGGCATCGGGCTCGCGCACGGTGGCGAAACGCTGATGACTCGGCCCGCTGCGCACCACGTGCACCTGGTTCGCGCGCTTGCGCCCACGCGACAGGGCCACCTGGCGGTAGCTCTCGTTGGTGGAGATCACCATGTCGGCGGTCGCGAACTGCATCTGCTCGAGCCACTGCAGCAACCGGTGCGGCAGCGTGCCCGCGCGCTGTTCGCCGAAGCGCGACAGGTAGAGCTCGGGGCACAGGTCGTGGTGATCGAACACGAACTTCACACCGAACAGCTTGAACGGCAGCGCGATCGCCCAGAACGTGTCGGGCGGGTTCGCGGTGTGGATCACGTCGAAGCCGCGGCGCGCGAGTGCGGTGAGCGTGAGTCGCAGCGTCTGCAGCCAGCAGTACAGGAACTCCCACACGTAGCTGACGAACCCGCTCGTCTCGGGCGGCGGCGGATAACGCCAGATGTGGATGTCGTTCAGCACCTCGTACGGCCGCTCGCCGCCCACGCCCATGGGGCAGATGGCCGAGACCTCGTAGCCGGCGGCGCGCAGGGCGTTCAACTCCATCCACACGCGACGGTCGAACGGCAGCGTCAGGTTCTCGGACAGGTGCAGGATCCTACCAAGCGAGGCCATGGTACTCCCCGGCCGTGACCGTGCGGCGGTCGAGGGCATCGACCAGGTCCACCACCACCTGACCGGCGCGGAGGCGCGGCCCGAGCGTGCGGTACTCGTGCGAGCGGTTGCCGATCACCACCACCTCGGCGTGCGCCAGCACGTCGTCGAGGCTTGGGCGCAGCCGCTCGGGTAGGTACGGCAGCTCGTCCTCCACGAAGCGGCGGTTCGCGCCCAGCACGCGGTCCATGTCGATGCTCGGGTCGTGCAGTCGCACGTCGTACCCCTTGCCCACCAGCGTGCCGATCACGCGCAGGATGGGGCTCTCGCGCAGGTCGTCGGTGCCCGCCTTGAACGACAGTCCCAGGAAGCCGAGTTTGCGCTTCTTGAACCGCTCGATCAGGTGCACGGCATCGGCCACGTGCACTTCGTTCGAGCGCATGATGCTCGCCAGCACGGGCAGGTCCATGTCGTGCCGGCGCGCGCGTGAGTTCACGGCGCGCAGGTCCTTGGGCAGGCACGAGCCGCCGAACGCGAAGCCCGGCGACAGGTAGGCCCCCGAGATGTTGAGCTTGGTGTCGCGGCGCATGAGCCGCATGACCTCGTGGCTGTCCACGCCCTCGCGCTTGCACAACCGCCCGAACTCGTTCGCGAACGCCACCTTGAGGGCATGGAACGAGTTGTTGACGTACTTGAGCATCTCGGCGGTCGGGATCGCGGTCACGATGAGTTCGCCACCGACGCCGGCATACAGCTGCTTCAGCGCTTCGCCGGCACGCTCGCAACCGGCGCCCAGGATGGTGTAGTCCGCGCCGAAGAAGTCCTCGACCGCGGTGCCCTCGCGCAGGAACTCCGGGTTGTACGCCACGCCGAAATCCGTGCCCGCCTTGCCGCCGCAGGCCTGCTCGAGCACCGGCGCCAGTTCGTCGAGCACCGAGCCCGGCAGCATGGTGCTGCGCATGACCACGGTGACGAAGCGGCCGCCGCGCTGCAGCGCCTGCCCGACCTCGGCGCAGGCGCGCTTCACGTGCGTGAGGTCGAGTGAGCCATCCTCGGCACTGGGCGTGCCCACGCACACCAGCACGATGTCCGCGCCCGGCATGGCGTCGGCGATGCGCGTGGTCGCCGTGAGCTTGCCGGCCTTGGCGGCCTTCGCGATCAGCTCGGGCAGCCCGCGTTCCACGATCGGGCTCTCGCCCCGGCCGATGCATGCGACCTTGAACTCGCTCGTGTCGACACCCACGACCTCGTGCCCGCGATCGGCGAGACACGCCGAGCACACCGAACCCACATAGCCCAGACCGACGACCACGACCCGCATCGGAACGACCTCCGGAGAAGACTCACGCACGGCCCTCGGGCCGCGCTTCGCTCTCGACTCTCAGCGTGCGGACGTGCGCGCGCGTTCGTCCGCGGCCACGTCGTCACGCGTCACATGCCAGACCCGCACTCCGGCCGTGGACCAGCGCCGCGAGTCCGGCGTGCGCGCATCCAACCAGCGCGCACAGCGGCCCTCGGGGTCGTCGTCCTCCGCACGGCTCAACACCACCCATGTGCCCGGGTGCGCCGCGAGCGAGTCCGTGAGCGTCTGCTGCATGCGCTCACCTCTCGCGGCGAACCCCAGCCACCAGCGCGCGACCGGCAGGTCGCGGCCGTACCACTCGACCGGTTCGGGGGCCCCGACCGCGAGCACGCGCTCGGCGGGTGAGATCCCCGCACGCACGTACTGCAGCGCGGACCGGTAGTCCTCCCGGCCGTACTTCGGTTCGAACGTCGCACGGGCCCAGGAGCCCGCCCACAGCAGGGCGACCGCCACCGCGAACGCGCGCCGGGCGCGCGGGCCGAGGTCCGCGAACGCCGCCGCCAGCAACAGCAGCAGGCAGGGCAGCGACACGGCCACGTAACGGGGGTGGAAGACCTTGAAGTTGTTCGCGGCAAAGTAACTCACCACGAGCGCGGGCGCGACGAGCCACAGCCCGGTATCGGCCAGCCGGCCCCGCCGCGCCACCGCCCGCAGCCCCAGCACCCCGAGCGCGCCGAACACCAGTCCGGCCAGCGCCAGCTCGGGCAGGTGTGCTCGCACCGCGCGCTCGGGCGAGGCGCGCAGTTCGCGCAGGCTGGGACCTCCGGAGTAGCCCATGACGAACGCGTGGAGCGCGAACGGCACGGCGCCGGCGTGCATGGTGTGCGCGCCACGGAGCCCGGCCTCGCCCGCGCTCACCGTGCGCGTGGGATCGAGCCGCGACCAGTCCCAGATGCCGGCGATCGCCGGCAGCCACGGGCTCCCCGCCAGCAGCAGCAGCGCGGCCGCGGCCGCGGCGGCGCGCC
>JBEBGT010000371.1:0-4119 GCA_040081365.1 Candidatus Eiseniibacteriota bacterium
GTTCGGTGCTGCGGTGAAGGCCGGGCTCATCTGGCCGCTCGTCATCGTCGGCGTGCTCAACAGCGTGGTGTCGGTGTACTACTACCTACGCATCACCGTGGCGCTGTACATGCGCGAGCCCGAGGGCGAGCCCACCGCGCTCACGTTCAACGCGCCGGCGCTGCTGGCGCTGCTGCTCACCGCGGCGATCACCGTGTGGTGGGGCCTGCAGTCGCAGGGGCTGTGGCTCGAGGCGCAGCGCAGCGTGCTCGGCCTGCTCTAGCGGCGCTCGCGCGCGAGGGCTCCTGACGCCGACCCGATGCGGCCCTGCCGCTTCCGGTCGGCGTCCTGCTTTCCGGCCACGCGGGCAACTCCGGCGCCGCACCGGGCACCAAGGCCTCGTGACTGCTGGGGGTGCGTCCCAGGCCTCCAGCGGTCCAACTGGGCGCACGCCTTCAAGCCGTTGCACCGAGGGCGCACCCCCTGCTCCGGGCCCGTCGGGGCTGACTCATGGTCAACAGCGGCAGAGGGGCAGGGGGATAAAAAGCTTCCGGGTCCACCTCCCCAGCCATCCCCCGATGGGCCGGTTCGGTGAACCCGGAATTCTGTGGTGTATCGCAGTGGGTCGGGTCGGTATCGTGCTGACCCACCGGATCCGAAAGAGCTGGGCGGTGTCGCACTCCGACCTGACGCGACTCGGTCAGCGCGTCCGATCGTTGCGTCCATCCGCCCTATATTGGTAAGCGCAACTCCGGGGCGAATCCGGAACTGACATTTTTGCGTGGGTCTGTTCAGCCTGACAGAACGGACATCACGTTGTGATTCCCACACATCTGGTTGCGGAAGTAAAGTCATTACCGCACTATCCCGTTCACTTCGACTTCTGTCCCACAGCCCCATGAGGAGTATGTCCGATTCTCAGACTGGACCGTCCGTTCCTGAAGGGCTGATGCGTGAAGTCTACGCCGAGCTCCGGGAGCTGGCCGCGCGTCATCTGAAGGGAGAACGCCCGGGGCACACGCTCCAGCCCACCGCACTCGTGCACGAGGTGTACATCCGCCTGCACGGCCGCCCGGAGCTCGCCCTGCAGGACCGCACGCACTTCATGGCCCTTGCCTCGCGGGTCATGCGCCACGTGCTCGTGGACCACGCCCGCGCCCGGCTCGCCGACAAGCGCGGTGGCGGGGTCACCCATGTCACGGTGGGCGAGGACAACGCCATCACCGAGGACCGCACCGAGGACGTGCTGGCCGTGGACTCGGCGCTCGAGAGGCTGGCCGCGGAGGACCCCCAGCTGGCCCGGCTGGTCGAGATGCGCTTCTTCGCCGGCATGAAGGACACCGAGATCGCCGTGGTGTTGGGCGTGACGGACCGCACGGTGCGCAACCAGTGGGCGTTCGCCCGGTCCTGGCTCCGGAAGGCACTCCGGGCCGCGGAGTAACGCTCGCGCGCCGGGCGTGCCGCGGTCAGCGCGGCGCGTGCCCGTCCGCGAACACCTGCCCCAGTTCCTGCGCGAGCCGGATCACGGTGGAGTCGTTCTCCGCGCTCGACTCCTGGATCGCCCGCTCGACCAGCTCGCGGGCGGTGGCGAGTGTCGCCCCGGGCAGCCCGAGTTCCGCCCGGGCGGCGGCCAACCGGGCGCGCCGCAGGTCGTCGAGCGCGGAGTGGTGCGGCAGGTCGGGCTGCTTGAACCAGCTGGCCGAAGCGCGCAGCCGGGTCTCGGCCGAGTCGAGCAGGGCGGGTGAGCGGCGGACGCGGCCCAGCTCGATCCACACCTCGGCCTCGACGGAGCCCAGATCGGCCATGGCGGCCGGGTGACCCACCGGGGCGAGCACGACGCGCGCGGTGTCGAGGTCGTGCCGGGCGCGCTCGAGCCACACGGCGCGCGCGGCCGGCGCTGTCAGCAGCCGCGCGTGCGCGAGCGCGGTGAGCGCCATGGCGCGCCGGGTCTCGGCATGCACGGCGCGGCGGGACGGCAGGCGGTAGTCGGTACAGGCGCGCAGCCAGAAGGCGGCCGAGTCGAGGTCGCTCATGCGCCCCAGGATCTCGCCGCGGGTGCGGAACGCCTCGGCCCGCACGAACATGAGCGAGCCCAGGGCCGCGGGGTGCGTGACCACCGCGGCGCGCCGGGCGATCGCCGAGTCCGAGACCGTCACGGCCGAGTCGGTCCACGGCGGGCGCCGGTGAAACGCCGCCGCCAGCGTCAGCAGATCCGCCTGGTCGTTGTAGGCGAACGTCCACAGGTCATTGTGGTCGAGCCCCACGCGCAGGGTGCGTGCGGGCCGGGGGGATCCGATGCGCTGGCGCAGGGCGGTGTGCGCAGCGTTCATCATGTCCAGGGCTTCGTCGAGTGTCGCGCGCTGCCCCCAGAGCCGGAACAACCGCATGTTGTCCTGCACCAGCAGGCCGCGCGCCGCCTCGGCGTACTCCTGGCGCAGGTCGAGCTGGAGCACCGGGCTGTCGGCCGGCCAGCCCGCCGTGGTGTCGATCGTGGAGCTGATCACCCGGCCGAAGGATCCACGCGCCGCGCGCAAGTGGCCCTCGGTCCAGGTGAGGTCGCCGAGCAGCATCTGGGCGGTGCCGAGGTCGGTGTAGAGCCGCGCATCGAGCAACGAGCGGTGCCGCAGGCGCGGCATGCCTTCGAGCCGGTCGCGCGCCTTTTCCAGCATGGCGATCGCCTGGCGCATGGTGTCGGGCGTGCGCTCGCTCGTGTAGAGCACCGGCGTCACGTCGCGCATGAGCGTCTCGGCCTCGAGGTAGGCCGCATGCACCTCCGCGGCCGACGGGCCCCGGTGCGCGGCGAGCCACCACGTGAGCCCCAGCGCGCCCAGGCCCGCGGCGAGCCAGCGCCGGCGCCGCGACCAGCGCATGGCGCGGCGCGCCAGACTGGGTCCGCGCGCCTGGATGGTGCGGCCCGCGATGAGCCGGCGCAGGTCGTCTCCCAGTGCACCCGCGGTGGCGTAGCGGTGCTCCACGGCTTTCTCGAGCGCGGTGCCCACGATGCACTCGAGCGCGCCCCGGAACCGCCGGTCGTGTTGGCCGATCGGCGTGGGCTCGGCGGTGAGGATGGTGGCCACGGCGTGGTGCAGCGACAGCAGCGAGGCGTCATAGGGCGGCTGTCCGGTGAGCACTTCGTAAGCGATCACCCCGAGCGAGTACACGTCCGAGGCCGGCCCCACGGCCGCGGGATCGCCCTTCACCTGTTCCGGGCTCATGTACTGCGGCGTGCCCACCAGCTGGCCGGTGCGCGTGAGCAGTGCCGTGTCGCGATCATCGCCGGCGGTGAGCCGCGCCACGCCGAAGTCGAGCACCACGGGGCGGCCGTCGGCACGCACCAGGATGTTCGACGGCTTGAGGTCGCGATGCACGATGCCGTGCGAGTGCGCGTGCTGGACCGCGTCGCACACGTCGGCCAGCAGCTCGAGCCGCTGCCGGGTGTCGAGTGCGTGCTGCTCGGTGTGCCGCAGGAGTGGTAACCCGTCCACGTATTCCATGGCGATCCACGGGCGCGTGATGCCACCGGCGGCCGGTAGATCGCCTTGATCGAGCACGCGCGCGATGCCCGGGTGGTCCAGACGGTGCAGGATCTCGGCTTCCAGCCGGAAGCGTTCGCGCACGTCGGGCGACAGCGTGCCGAGCCCGAGCAGTTTGACCGCCGCCGTCGTGCCGTCCTCGGCTTCGGCCAAGTGCACCACCCCCATGCCACCACGCCCGATCTCGTGCAGCAATCGCCAGCGTCCCGCGTGGACGGATGTCTCGGCGCCCGAGAGCGCCTCCAGGGCGCTTGCGGCAGGGGAATGGTCCAGCTCGGGCACGGCGCCGCGGGTGTCGAGCATGAGCAGGTCGAACACCTCGCGCATGAGCGTCACGTCGTCCGCGCACACCCGCGTCACATAGCCGGCCCGTTCATGGGTGGGCAGGTCGCGGGCGGCCATGAACACGCGCTTGCAGCGTTCGTAGCGGGACTCCCCGCCGGGGTCGGAGGCCTGCCCCGCGGCCGGTACCGGGGGTTCGTCGGCCGGCGTCATCGCGCGTGCGTCCTGGTGCGGTGCGGGGGCAGCTCGATCTCGTGCGGCACCAGGGTCTCCGGGGGAGGATGGACGTGCGAGCGAGCACGTCCGACGGCCCCGGGGGGCGGCG
>JBEBGT010000031.1:0-15424 GCA_040081365.1 Candidatus Eiseniibacteriota bacterium
CGTTCGGCCCGCGAGCGGAACGGTGCCCCGATCCCCGCCCACGCCACGCCGCCGTCGAACCAATCCCGGCGGACCACGAGATAATCGGGACGTTCGCGGGCCAACACACGTGCATACCAACCGTCGCCGGCCCGGCGCTCGGCGGCGATCCACGGCGTCACCAGCCCGACCTCGTCGAGCACGCGCAGCCCGCTGCCGTGGCCGACGATGCCGATGGGCTCCAACAGCACGCTCGCCTCGCGCCCGGCCGCATCCACGCGCAGCGTGCGCGCGATGTTCGTGAACACCGCGGCGTCGTGCGTCTGCAGGCGCACCACGCGCGCGGCCACGCCCGGACCGGCCAACAACACGAACACCGCGAGCGGCGCGATGGCCCAGCGCAATACCCCCGTGCCCGCCAGCCCGAGGAACACGGCCACCAGGACCGCCACCATCGGCGTGGGCGCATACCAGAAGTACCACGGCACGCCGAGCGCCATGTAGCCCAGCAGCGTGGCGAGTCCGCTCGCCAGCAGCACCGGCAGCGCGTGCGACACCGGCGGCGTGCGGCGCCATTGGGCCAGCACCGCGATGAGCCCGGCCGCGAACAGGACGGCCACTGGCGCCAGCGTCTCGCCATCGTGCGTGCGCGGCGTGAGCCCCGGCAGCAACCACTCCAACCAGTACACGCCCTGGAACCACTGGATGCCGTACACCGTGGCCTTGCTCCCGACACTGGATGGGAAGGGCCGCGCGAAATAGAGCATGAAGCCCGCCCACAGGCTGGCGACTCCGAGCCACACGAAGCGCTGCCGCCAGCCGAGCCGCCATGCGAGCACGGCGCTCATGGCCGCGCCTTCGGGCCGGGAGAGCGCCAGCACACCGTGCCACACACCGGCCGCCCGCGACTCGGCGAGTGCGGCGGCCGCCAACAACAGGGTGGTCACCAGGCTGGTCTCGAGCCCGGTCGCGGGCAGATGAGCGAGGCGCGGCCACAGCGCGATGAAGCCACTGCACGCGATCGCGGCAAGCGGCGAATGGCGCGCGAGCAGGCGCCAGACCAGCACGAGGCTCGCGAGATCGCAGAGCACCAGCGATGTCCGCGCGAAACCCTCGATCGGGGCGCCGGTGCGGACGCCGAGCGCGAGCACCGTGGTCCAGAGCGGCGAGGTGAAGCCCCACGCGCGCTCGCCGATGTTGTACACCGGGCCCAGCCCGTGGGCCCAGTGCTCGGCGTACCGGAACGTGATGTACGCATCCTCGGCGCAGAACGGGACCGCCCACAGGAACCACAACCGCGTCGCCAGCCCCGCGGCGAGCACGAGGATCAGCGCCACGGGCAGGTTCGGTCGGGACAACAGGGGCACGCCGCGCTCCTCCGTGAGTTCGGTCCGGGTCCGGGACACCCGCGGCACGCCGCCCTGCGGCCCGCCGGGGCACGAAGGGATATCGGCACCTCGCGAGCCCCGCACGAGGTCTACCGCACCAGCGCCCCACGGGCCTGCAGCCGCTCGTCGCCGGAGCGCAGCGTGGCGAAATAGACGCCGCTCGGCCATGCACCGGTGGGGTCCAGCGTCAGCTCGTGCGGCCCGGGCGCCAGGCCGCCGAGCTCGCGGCGCAGGAGCAGCCGCCCGGCGACGTCGTGTACCTCGAGCCGTGCCGCGGTGCGCACGCCCAACGTGAAGCGCGCCACGAGCCCGCGTCCCGCACCGCGCGCGATCTGGAACGCGGCGCGCTCCGCCGCGGGCGAGTCCCCGAGCCCGGCCAGCGGCACCTCGCGCGCGTCGACCACGTAGGCCTTGGCGCTGTTCAGCTTGCCGCACGTGGTGCAGTGGTCGCGCCAGTCACTCGCGAACAGCACGCGGCGGCCGTCGGGAGAGGGCACCGCTTGCGCTTCGGCGTCGTAGGTGGACTGCGTGCTGTGGTAGTGCGCGAAGCGTTGCACTTCGCCACTGCCATCGATCTTGAGGGCCACGGTCTCGCCCCAGAAGCGGCTGCCCTGGTAGAACGGATCCCGCGTGCAGGTGACGTAGAACCATCCGGGACGCCGGGTGTTGCGCGCGGAACCGTGCGAATACGGCGCTTCGTTGCGCGGGTCGGTGAGCGAGGTCACCTTGCCATCGCGAAGTCGCACCTTCACCACGTGCCCGAGCTGGGACCCCGGACAGGCGCGCCCCCCGATCAGCACGTCCTCGTTGCCATCGAACGGGTCCGCGGCCAGGTCGGCGTGCTTGAGCGGGAACGTCCAGCCCTCCGTGCGCGCGGCGAACGAGCCGCAACGTAGCGCGCTGGCATCCATGCGGTGCGAACGGATCACCAGCCCGCTGTCCACTTCGAAGACGCGATGCAGGTCATACAGCGTGTCGCAGCTCGCCGCACCCGCCAGGGCTAGCCCGGCGTACTTGACGTCGATGTACTTGCCCGACGGCGAGATCGAGACGTTGTCGATGGCGCCCAGTTCGGGGCGCGACACATCGAGGCTGCAGGCGGCGAACGTGTAGACCGGTCCGATGCGGCGATACGGCCACGCCGGCGCCACGCCGGTCTTGGGGTCCATGTCGACGACCACCATCTGGTGCTGGTTCGCGATCGCCACGAACCGGCCATCCGCCGACACATTGCCCTCACCGGAACCGATGCCGTAGTCGGCCACGATCGGCAGCGCCCAACTGCGCGTCTTCACGCAGTTCATGACATCGAACCACAGGAGTTCGGTGCCGGCGCGATTCACGTTGATCTGTTCGTTGGCGTGGAACAGGCTGGGGTGCCAGCGATAATCCCAGCGGTCGTAGTTCGAGCAGGGGCCGCGCACAGGCACGTAGGTCGAACCCTGCAGGATCACCGGAGACACCGCCGAACCGGTATTGCGGATGCACAACAGCGAGTGATTGGCGTTCCAAGGCTGCTGCTTGGAATACACATGCCGGCTCACATCCGACCAGCGCGCGCCCAACGGCGACAGCGGCGCGCCCGGGTCTCCCCCGATGCGCAGCACCCAGGTCCCGAAGACCGGATCGTGCAACGGCTCCAGGTACCCCGGCTCGGGGAGGGCGGGGATCCCGAACACCGCGAACGAATCGGTGACCATGGGCGTGAACCCGGGTTCGCTCGCGGCGCGCGCGCTCGAGCAAGCACCGGCGCCGAGCACCGCGCTCAGGGCGACGATGCCGGCGAGCCCGGCGAACCGCGGGCCATGACCGCGGTCACGGCGCGCGCCGGGCGTCGTTCCAAGGGTGGGGTGCGTGAGCATGGCCGTGGAATCTAGCGCCTCGGCCGCGCCGAGCCACGGGAATTCGCGGCTCGGGCGCGTGAATCTGGTGTCCGGGGGCGGCACGTAGGACGTGCAGAACCGATGTTCGATGCCTGCTCACGCACTGGCCCCGGCCGGCCATCGGAGCGGGAACCACTTGCGCGCGATGCGCGAACGGCCGGCCGGGGAACCCGGCCAGCCGCTCGCGTGGACCCGCATCCGCATGCCGGGGATCAGACCCGGCCGGCGTTCACGATGCCTCACATGCGGATGACGCGCCGCACCATGCTCTGTTCACCGGCGCGCACGCGGACCAGGTAGACGCCCGAGCCGACCCGCTGGTGAGCGGAGTTCCGTCCCTCCCAGCGCAGCACGCTCCGGCCCGCCGCGAACGAGGCGGTCTGCGACCACACATGACGGCCCTGCATGTCGTACACCGCCATCTCCACCTGCGTGGCCTCCGGCAGGTCGAGCGAGAACGCCACGCTGGTGGCCGAAGGGTTCGGGTACGCGGACGACAGCGCCACCACCGGGGGTAACGGCTCCAGGCCCTCATCGTCCGCCGGGACGCCTGCACGGGTCCGCGACCGGACCTGGATGGTCGTGATCGACGTGTCGGCCTGTGCATTGCGTGCGATGAAGCCCACCTTGTAAGTGCCGGTGTTGGTGCCCACGTTCCACGTGAACGTCCCGCCCGTCTTGCCGGCATTGGGCCTGAACGTGGCGCTGTTCCGCGTCGGCATCTTGACCGCGAACATCGTCAGCGCCACGATGGCATCGCCGTCCGGATCGCTCGCGGTGACCTGGAACGACACCGTACCGCCGCGTGCCACGGTGACCGTGCCGGGGCTGATCACGACCGGCGGCGCATCGACCGGCACGAACTCGAACACGCCCAGGTCTCCGTAGGCCACCGGGCCCTCGCCCCGGTTCAGGGTGCGCGGGTCGTCGAGCCGTGCAGCACCGCTGCAATCGTTCACGGGCCAGTTCGCGACACCCGAATGCGCGCGATCGATGGCCGGCGAACCCGCCAACACCCGGAAGTCGCCGCTCACGGCCGCCGTGTAGCGCGGGTCCGCCTGCCGTGAGTTCGCGTCCAACCCGCTCGCCAGCTGGTAGGCGCCAAGCGTCGGGTAGACGCTGGCGATGAACTTGATCGGCGGCTGCGGAGTCGAGTTCCAGAACAGGTTGTGGTCCGAGAGGAATCCGACCGAGGACGTCGCATCGACCCACAGGTTGTACTCATTCGTGGTCAGGCCGTTCTCGGTGGCGATGCAGTTGTAGAGCTGCCCACCGGGCGAGTTGCCCTCGAACGAGAAACCATCCATGAAGTTCCCGTAGGCGACCTCATTCACGTGCACGACGTTCGAGGTGCCGAGGTGGTCGTAGCCGTGGTCGCCGTTGCGATAGGAGATGTTGTTCACCGACACGCAGCCGTTCGAACCGGCGTTGAACTGCACGCCGGTATCCTGATTGTCGTGCACGCGGTTGCGCTCCACCCGGTTGCCCGGCGCCGCCGACAGGAAGATGCCGTTCGCCTGCCGGATCGTGGGATGCGCGTTCCGGAACGACTCGTTGCCCACCACCTCGCAACCCGACGCGCCCGCCGTCAGGCCGATGCCATGCAGGTTGCAGTCCGAGACGACATTGCCCTCGATCCGGATGCGCTGGCCATTGACGGTCTGGATGCCATAGCTGTTGGCGAAGCTCACGGTGTTGCGGACGATCTCGAGGTCGGCGCACGGGTTCTGCATCTGGATGCCGCGGTCTTCCGTGTGTGTGATCGCGAAGCCCTCGACCCGCACGAATGCGGTCGACAGCATGTTGAACCCGAAGCTGCGACGGCCGACCAGCGTGAGCCGCGCACCCGGGTTGGCGCCGCCCAGGTTCACGTACAGCCCCTCGCCCGCCACCCAGCGGAAGGAATGGACCGGCATGAGGTCCGGGGTGAGCGTCGTGAGCCCCAGTCGCACACCGTCCACGTACACCTGCTTGGGTGTCCACACCACGCTTGCGGCCACGAAGGCCGTGCCGAGCGACGGCAGCCACTGCGTGGTGCTGGCGAAGTCATCCGAACCTTCGATGACGACACCCGGCCCCTGCGCGCGCAGTACGAACGGTGCCGCCGCCGTGCCGGCGGCAGTGGCGTTGATGGTGACCTGTTCGCGGTAGACGCCGGGCTTCACGACGATCGTCACACCGGCGCCTTTCCACAGCTTCATGGCATCCGTGATCGTGCAGAACGGCGCGAGCTCGGTCCCCGGGCCCGTGGGCGAGCAGCTGGCGCTTCGGTTGTCGACGTACACGATGGTCTGGGCCGTCACCGCCGGAGCGGCGAAGGCGAGGGCGAGGACCGCGAACGACAGGAGCCGCACGGCGACAAGCGCGCGTGCGAGGACTGTGCTGCGATGGGTCGAGAGAGGTCGCGCAGGAAGCATGGAACCTCCGGATCGGTGGGGATCCCGAGTGAGAGACGTGCCGGGGCATCGTGGGAGAGAGCTGCGGGAGCAAGCTCACCGCCGCGCGTGGCTCATGCTCCGGCAGTGGAGCGTCTGCGAGCCTGGACGCGCTTCATGCGCCGCATGGTAGTCACGCGCGTGTACGAGCGTTAGTACTTTCACCCCGCACGCACGCGAATACGCCGTCTGGCCCCATCCACCTCGGGAGCATCCCTACGACGAAGGTGGCGGATGTCACGACACTGAACTTCGTTTGCCTTGGGGTTCAGTGACACGCTGCGCGTGTTCGCAAGGACGTGACACGTACGACGCGGTGGGCAAGCCGGCTCAGCGCAACGCCGCGATCGCGGTGACCTCGGAGTGCGCCTGCTCGGCGAGCGCGTGCAGCGTGAGCAACAGGCTCCGCACGGCCGCGGGCACCACGTCTTCCGTCACACGCACCGGCGGCTCCGGGGCGAGTGCGCGCTCGTGGTGCTGGAACGCAGGTCCGCCGTCCGGGGCAGCGGAGCTCACGAGTGAGTACTCGTGCCCACCGTCCCGCACGGTGAGCCGCTGGCCGCCGGGTTCGAGGAGCGCGGCGTGCGGATTCGGATCGGCGGACCAGACGGCCCGGGACGAATGGAAGCGCGCCTTCACCCGGTAGGGTCCGCCGTCCTGCGGACAGAACGTGTCGCAGTTGCCGCAGGAGTTGCAGAAGTCCGCGAACACGATCCACTGCCGTTCGCACGCGGGCACCGGCGCACACGCGACGGCCGCGGGTGAGGCCACGTCGAAGAACGCGCCGTTGGGACAGGCAAGCGCGCACTGATTGCACGACTCGCAGTCGATGAGCGCGAGCGGCGGTCGTGAAGCGGCCACCACGGCGGCCGCGGGCGCGGCGTAGCGTGCCTCCTGACGCGCCTGCGCCGCATGCGCGCTGAGGTTCGCCAGCGCCGCGGAGCCCTCGCGCCCATGCTCGTGTGCGCGCGCCGCCACGTAGGCCGCGATGTCCCGGCAGCCGGTGCGCACGAGTTCGGCTTCGAGCGCCTTCAAGTAGCGCGGCAGCCGGCGGTAACCGGTCGGACGCAACAGATCGGTGCACGTGGTCACGGGCGCGAAACCGCACGCCACGGTGTCGGCGAAGTTCTCGGCGCAGGCGCCCGCACTGAGCGCCATGGGCAGCGCGCCGCCGGTGGCGCGCACGAGCCGTTCCGCCAGCCGCGTGGCGATCGGATGCAGCGGCGCACCCGACAGGTAGACCGCATCCCCGGCCAGACGCCCGCGCGTGTTACGCACCACCAGCGTGTTCGTGAGCTTCACGCCGAAGCTGCAGCCATGGCGTGCGGCGGCGGCGGTGGCACGCTCGATGAGCGCCAGCGCACCCTCCCACTGCAGGTCGCGCTCGAACGCCGCGCGGTCGAGCTCCACGTGATGCCAGCCGAGCGAGCCGTGCAGCAGTGCGTCCACCTCGTCATGGCCCAGCAGAGTCGGGTTCAGCTTCACGACCACGTGCAGACGATGCCGCGCGAACAGGTGTTCGACGATGTCGCCGATCTCGTGCGCCGGACAACCGTGGAAACTCGAGAGCGTGACCGTGTCGATCACGCGCGTGGGCAGGCTCGCGGGCCACACCGGGCCCAGCGACGCCGGCAGTGCGTCGCGCAGGCGAGCCAGCATGGGGGTCGCATCGGTGAGCAGGTCGAGGAAGCGCGCCACGCCGTCGGAGCGGATACCCGCGAGGTCGTAACCCACGGAGGCGTCGAAGCGCGTGCCGGCGAGTGCCCCCGTCGCCTGCTCGCCGAGCACGCGTGGTGCGAGCACATGGATCAGCGCCCACGCGCTCACGTACTGTTCGAGCGACTGCGCCAGCGGCAGCTCCTGCGACCACTCCACATTGTAGCCCTCGGCTGGCGCATCGATGCACGGCCGGGGCAACTCGAGCTGGTCCAGCACCTGCACGGTCTTGAGTTCCAGCACACGGGCCCCCGCGAGCCAAGCCACGACGAGGTTGTGCGCGAGCTGCGTATGCGGGCCGGCCGCCACACCGAGGGGTGTCGCCGCGCGCCCGCCTGGCACGGGCACCGACAGGTCCAGGCCGGCCGAGCCGGTCCAGATCGACCGCCGTGGCAGCCCGAACACGGTGCGTTCGCGCGCGAGGCCCGCCAGGGCCCACGCCAGCAAGCGCGTGAACGGCATCGGCACCAACGCGGGTGCGACTCCCGATGCGTTCACAGTGCCGCCATCCGCGACCACAACCGCCCGGCCTGCTCACGCGCGTCGCGTTCGATCGCCCCGAGATCGCCCGTCACGAGTACCCCGCCCGCGACCACCACGCGCCCGGCGACCACCACGCGTTCCGCTCGTGGCAGTGCCCCGGGTGCGGCCGTGGGCGCGAAGCTCACGGCGTCCTGCGCGCATTCGCCCGGCCCGAAGTGCTCGGCGATGAGTGCGTGGCCCCCTTCGAGCCGCTGCTCGAGCACGCCGCGTGCAGTGTGCGGCTCGTGCCGCGCGGCAAGACGGCACAGCGCCGCGAACTCCTCGCGCAGGTCCGAGGGCCAACCGTCCGTTCCGAGCGCCACCCGGTCGCTGACGGCCAGGGCGCTCGCATAGCCCACACGATTGCCCTCATTGGAGCGCGGGTTCTGCACGATCCACAGCTGCCGCTCGCGAGCGCTTCGCACGCTGGCCGTGCCGAGGTGCACCGCATGGGCGAGGATCGATCCGGGTGGCAGCGCTTCGGCATCGAGCAGTCGTGCCAGCGGGTCCGCGGCGCCCTGCACGCGCGCATGTTCGACATCCGCGACGTCCTCGGCCACGTGCACGTGCGTCGCCACTCCCAGGGTGCGGGCGAGCACTCCCGCCTCCACCAGCGTGTCGCGCGACGCGGTGAACGACGCGTGCAGCCCCACCAGCCCGCGCACGTGCGTGCGGCGGTTGTCGCGGATGAACCGCGCGCACTCGGCCAGGCCGGCGCGGGCCTCGGCGCGGCCGCCATTGCGTTCCGTGGCGCCGTAACACAACAGCGCACGCGCACCGAGCTCGTCGCAGGCATCGGCCAGGACGTCGAGGGAACCCGCGATGCCCTGCGGCGATTCGTGATGGTCCACCACTGTGGTGGTACCGCTCAACAGAGCCTGCGCCACGTACCAGCGGGCCGAGGCGCGAAGTGCGGCCGCGTCCAACGCGCGGTCCAGTCGCCACCACACGCGCCCCAGGATCTCGAGGAAGTCCCGCGGCGCGGGCTCGGGGTCGGGCATGCCGAATGGGGCCAGGCCGCTGTACAGATGGGTGTGCGCGTTCACGAAGCCCGCGTGGGTCATCGCCAGCTCTCCCGCGGCGTCTTGCTGCGGATCTTGCCCACCGACAGCGCCTTCGCTGCGGGCGAGTCCTTCATGGGCAGTCGCATCCGCCGGATGCCATCGAACGACTCGAGTGCCGAAGCCACCGCGGCCGCCGTGGGCACCAGGCCGATCTCACCCAGCCCCTTGGCACCGAACGGCCCCTCGGGCTCGGGCGCTTCGGTGAGGATCACGTCCACCTCCGGCATGTCCTTGGCCCGCAGCGCACCGATCTGGTAGAGCGAGAACGTCACCGGCATGCCGTCGGAGCACGGCAGCTCCTCGGTGAGGGCGTAGCCGAGCCCCATGTGCACCGCGCCCTCGATCTGCCCTTCGCACAAGGCCGGGTTCACGGCGCGGCCCACATCGTGCGCGGCGATCACACGCTCGACGCGGCCGTTCGCATCGAGCACCACCACCTGCGTGGCGAAGCCATAGGTCGTGTGCGTCTTGGGATGTGTGCCCGGCCGGGCCGCCGCGGCCAGTGACGTGGTGTCGTCGGTGACCTCATCGGCCGCGAACACCTGACCGGCGAGCGTGACCAATGTGCCGCCCGCATCGAGCGCGGCGCGCAGCTTGCGCGCGGCACTGGTCACGGCGCGCCCCGCGAACAACGTGCCGCGCGAGCCGGTCGTCTGCCCGCAGCCCAGCGCGAACGTCGCGTCGACCTTGGGCCGGAACACGTTTGCGGGCAGCGCGGTGACCTCGACCGCGAACTGCACGAGGATGGTGAGCAATCCTTGTCCCATCTCGGTGTAGCCGTTGTACAGCGACACCGTGCCGTCACGCTCGACCACGAGCCGCGCCTTGCCCCATTCCACCACGCCGTTGCCGAGCCCGGAGTTCTTGAGCCCGCACGCGATGCCCGCATGCCGGCCGGCGGCCATGAGCGTGCGCCACTCCTCGCGCACCGCCGCGAGCGTGTCCTTGATGCCCACTGACTTCATGAGGCGCTGCCCGGTGGTGAGCTCGTCGCCCTCGTCGATGGCGTTCCGCCAGCGGATCTCCCAGCGGTCGAGCCCGCAGCGCGCCGCGAGCATGTCGAGCGCGCCCTCCATGGCGAACGCCGCCTGGGGCGCGCCGAAGCCGCGCATGGCACCGCACGGCGGATGATTGGTGTAGGCCGCCACCGCCTCGATGTCGACCGCCGGCACACGGTACGGCCCGCAGGTGTGACCGGCGGCGCGCTCCAGCACCTTCATGCCGACCGAGGCGTAGGCGCCGGAGTCGCCTGAGAAGCGCGCGCGCACGGCGGTGAGCCGGCCGGCGGCATCGCAACCCGCGGTGAGTTCGATGCGCACCGGGTGGCGCTTGGGATGCATGCGAATGGATTCGTGCCGCGACAGCGCCAGCTTCACCGGACGCTGCGTGACCGTGGCGAGCAGCGCCGCATGCGCCTGCACGCTCAGGTCCTCTTTGCCCCCGAATGCTCCACCGTTCGGCACTAGTTCCACGAACACCCGTTCTTCAGGGATGGCCAGCACACGCGCCACCTGATGGCGGTCGTCGAACACACCCTGCCCCTGTGTGTAGAGGTGCAGCCGGCCATCCGCCAACGGCACCGCGAAGGCGCACTCGGGCTCCAGGAAAAGGTGCTCGATGCGCTGCGTCTGCCAGGTGCCGCGCACCACGTGCGCGCTGGCGGCGAACTCGGCTTCGACGTCGCCGCGCCGGATCACCGAGCGCGACAACAGGTTGGAATGCCGCGGATTGACCTGCGGCGCTCCGGCGGCCAGCGACTCCTCGACGCTCAGCACGGCGGGCAGGCGCTCGTACTCGACGTCGACGAGTGCGGCCGCCTCGCGCGCGGTGACCTCGGAGTCCGCGGCCACCGCGGCCAGCACGTCGCCCACACAGCGGGCTTCCTCGCCCTCGGCCACGAACGCCGGCCAGTCCGCGTGAATGAGCCCGTTCCAGCGCTCGCCCGGCACGTCGCGCGCCGTGACCACCGCCACCACGCCGGGCAGCGCACGCGCGCGCTCGGTGTTCACGCGCAGCACACCTGCCCGCGCATACGGCGACAGCGTGACCGCACCGAACAGCATGCCGGGGCGGTGCAGGTCGTCCACGAACGCGCGTTCGCCCAGCGCCAGTTCCTGCGCGCGATAGCGCGGCAGCCGTGCGCCGACACCGCCGGTCGCCAGCAACGCCGGCAGCGGCTCGCCGAGCCGTGCGCGCCCGACCGCGAGAATCGCATCGATGAGCTTGACCCAGCCGGTGCAACGGCACAGGTGTTCGCCCAGCGCCACGGCCACCTGCTCGCGCGTGGGGCTGGGGTTCGTGTTCAACAGATGATGCGCTCGCAGCACGATGCCGGGGATGCAGAACCCGCACTGCAGGCCGTTCGTGGCGGCGAAGCCGTGCGCGAAGCGTTCGCGCTCGGCGGCCGGGAGGCCTTCGACCGTGATCACCTCGAGCCCTTCGGCCGCCGCTGCGGGGATCGTGCAGGTGGCATGCGGCTCACCCGACACGAGTGCGACGCACGCGCCGCACTGCCCCTGCGGGGCACAGCCGCGCTTGGGGCTGGTCACGCCGCCGGGGGCGCGCAACAGGTCCAAGAGCGTCTCGCCCGCGCGCCACTCGGCCTCACGAGCGGCGCCGTTGAGCGTGAAACGCACGCGACCGGAGCGCGGCGACGCTCCGGGTTCGGCGTTCTGCGCCGTGCCGGCCTTGGGACCGTCGCTCATGCCGGACTGCCCGCGAGCACGCCCGGATAGCGGGCCAGGAACGCGACCGCGTGCTGTAGCTCACGTGTGTCCAACGCCTCGCCGATCTTGTGCGTGTTCTGCTCGATCCCGGTGCCGATCCCGAACATCGCCGCGTGCGCGTAGACCCCGGCGCGCACCCAGCGCTTGCCCTCGGGAATCACCAGCTTCGGCGTGTCGACCGGCAACGGCCAGCCCACACCGTCGGTGGAGAAGATCCAACGGTCGACGCGCGGCTCGGCGCGCAGCGCTCCACCCACGCCGCTCGTGACCACGTGCGGGGTCACCACGGCGCGCCACGCGGCCACGGCCGCCTGGATGGCCGGGTGTTCCTCGGGTGTCTCCCAACCCATGTAGATCTGCTCGTTGCCCGGCACATAACCGCGCCACGTGGGCTGCTCGTACACGGGCACGCGCACCTCGACCTTGAGCCCGGCCGCGCGCGCATCGCGCACCGCGTCGAGCTGCTCGATGCTCGCCACCGCCCCGGCCGGCGTCTCGCCCACGGTGAGCCGGCGGTCGAAGCGGAACGTGAAGCGGTCGGGCACCGCGCAGTCGCTGGGCGACTCGAGCGTGGCCCACGATGCCGTGCGCGTGCCCGGCCCCAGGAAGGTGTGCGTGGCGAAGCCCTCGCCACGCTGGTAGCGCTGTGCGGCCTCGGCCAGCATCGCCGCGCCCCATTCGAGCGGGTTCAGCCCCTCCCACGGCATCGAGCCGTGGCACGAACGGCCGGTGACCACGACCTCGATCTGCATGCGGCCGCGCTGACCGCGATACAGACCGAGCGCGCCCTTCTTGGCGTCGCCGGTGGAGTCGGTGAGGATCACCACGTCGGGCAACCGCTCGGGCGGCGCACCGGGCAGCACGTGGCGCGTGATGTAGAGCGGGCCGCCGCCGTCGTTGTCCTCCTCCGCCACGGTCACGAGCCCGCGCACGATGACGCCGCGCAGTGCACCCTCGGGCATGAGCTCCACGAGGATGCGCGCGGCGACGATCTGCGAGACCACGCCGCCCAACTGGTCGGCGGAACCGCGGCCGAACAGCACGTGCTGCCATTCGTCGTCGGGCGGCAGCCAACCGAGTTCGCGGCGCAGGAACTCGCGATCGATCTTGCCGGCGTCCACCAGGCCCTGGTACGGGTCCAACCCGCCGGTCTTGTCGTGCCACTGCTGACGCAGTGCCTTCACGGTGTCGCAGTGGCCGTCCCAGTACACCACTTTCTTCTCGGCGCGCGGCACGCCATCGTTCGAGTCCTCGAGTGTCCACTCGAGATTGCCGAACGCGTCGTAGCCCAGGTCCTCGGGCCTGGCCACCGCGCCGATCTCGAGCATGGTGCGGCGCAGGTACTCGAGGCGCGGGCCCTCGTGGTTGCTGAGCCCGCAGTGCGGATCACCCCCCTGCTCGAGCGAGCGGTCCACATGGTCGGCCGGAATGCGGATGGCCTCGCGCAGGATCTTCACCGCCAGCGGCAGGTCGCGCGCTGCAAGTGCGGCGATGCGGGTGTCGAGCGGGTGCAACGTGGCGTTCGTGCTCATCGTGCCACCTCGTCCAGGCGTTGCGCGAGATCGGGCACCTTCGCCACCGCGAGCAGCGCCATGATCACGTAGAGTTTCTTGTTCGCTTCTCGCGCGACGTTCACGCGATGCAGGTCCATCACGCCGGGGCTCACCTCGGAGCCGATGTCCGCGGGCAGGCAGTGCAGGTACAGCGCCTTGCCGTGCTTGGTGAGCGCCATGCGGCGCTCGTCGCAGATCCAGTCTTGGTGGCCGGCATTGCGATCGAGCGAGGCGCGCTCGATCTCGGCCATGCGGCCCTTGTCGCGGGCCTGGTTGGCGGCCACGCGCTCGAGCATGAGGTCGTATGGGCCCCAGGACTTGGGGTACACGGCATCGGCGTTGGCGAACGCCGCGTCCATGGAGTCCACCACCTGGAACGAGCCCCCGGACTCGGCTGCGTGCGTGCGCGCGGTGGCGAGCGTGTCGTCCATGAGCCGGTAGCCCGGCGGGTGCGCCAGCACGACGTCGGCGCCCGAACGCGTGAGCAGCATGGCGAGCCCCTGCGGCACCGACAGCGGTTTGGCGTAGCTGGGCGAGTACGCCCACGACACGGCGATGCGCTTGCCCTGCAGGCCATCGGGGAACGACTCGCGCAGCCACATGAGGTCGGCCAGCGTCTGCGTGGGGTGATCGATATCGCACTGCAGGTTCACGATCGGCACCTTGCGCGCGTCCCGGGTGGCGCCCAGGTAGCTGCTGATGCCCTTCTCCACCGCGCGCATGAAGCGGTTGCCTTCGCCGAGGATGAGGTCGTGCCGGATGCCCAGCGCGTGCGCGTTCATGCCGAGCATCGCGCCGGTCTCCTCGGCGGTCTCGCCATGCTCGACCTGCGTGCTGCTGCCATCGACGATCACCGGGCGCATGCCGAGCCGGGCGGCCGCACCGGCCCATGCCGACTTCGTGCGCGTCGAGTTGTCGAAGAAAAGGGCGTACGCCAGTTCGTCGGGCAACAGGGCCGTGGAACGGCCGGCCCGGTCGGCGGCCTCGAAGCGTGACGCCACCGCCAGCAATGTGTCGATCTCGGCCCGGCTCCAGTCACGCGTGAGCATGAGGCTCTTGCCGAAGAGCTGGCGGAGAACGGTCGCATCGAGTGACGGCGCGGCGAGGGAGGTGCTCATCGGGTCAGTCCTTTCGGATGGTCGTCCCGGCGCGCCCTTCGTAGGCCTCGATGAGCGCTTCGGGGTGGCAGATCACGACTTCTTCGCCGCCGCAGTCGAGGAAACGCAACGCGGCTTCGATCTTGGGCCCCATGCTGCCGGGCGGAAACTGGCGTTCGGCGGTCATGCGCTGCAGCTCGCGCGTGCCGACCGTGGACAGCTTGCTGCGACGATCGGTGAGGTAGTCGCGATACAGCGCGTCGACCCCGGTGGTGATGATCATGCGGCGCACGTCGAGTTCGGCCGCCAACAGCGCGCTGGCGCGGTCCTTGTCGACCACCGCTTCGAGCCCGTACAGGCGCTGGTCCGCGCCGCGCATCACGGGAATCCCGCCGCCACCGCAGGCGATCACGATGACGCCCGCATCGACCAGGCGCTTGATCGTGTCGATCTGGATGATCGCGTGCGGCGCGGGCGAGGCCACCACGCGGCGCCAGCCCCGATGCGAGTCCTCGACCATGTCCCAGCCGCGCTCGGCCTTGAGCACGTCCGCCTCTTCGGGGCTGTAGAACTTGCCGATCGGCTTGGTGGGCTCGGAGAACGCGTCGTCGTTGGGGTCGACCTCGACCTCGGTGACGATCGAGGCGATCTCCGCGCGCACGCCGCGGCGTTCGAGCTCCTCGCGCAGGTCGCGCTGGATCATGTAGCCGATCGCGCCCTGCGAGTCCGCCACCAGCGAGTCGAGCGGCACTTCGTGGATCTGCGATTTGGCCACCTCGACGCGCAGCTGCATGAAGCCCACCTGCGGGCCATTGCCATGCGTGATGACCAGATGCTCACCACGCTCCACGAGGTCGGCGATCGGCAGGACCGCGCGCGCCGTGACCGCGAACTGGTTCGCCACCGTGGGCGGCTGGCTGGGATCGAGAAGCGAGTTGCCGCCCATGGCGATGAGCGTGGGCGGATGCGGCCGCGGCGGGCTTCATGCAGCTGCGCGTCGAGGTGGCCAAATCGCAGATCCACGAAGTGCCGCTCGACTCGCTGGTGGCGGACTCGCAGGG
>JBEBGT010000032.1:0-15418 GCA_040081365.1 Candidatus Eiseniibacteriota bacterium
GAGTCGTCCTTCGCGAGTCCGGGCTGGCGCGTGGACACGACCCGGCCGTCGGTGACCCAGACCTGGAAGCGCTCGGTGTTCCACTCCATGACGAGGCAGCCCGACTTCTTCTGGGAGCCCACGAGCTGCAGGATCTCCATCGCCGAGAAGTCGCGCAGATTGCCTTGCAGGGCCATGATCGCCTCAGGCGGCCAGGGTGGAGGAGCGGCGGGTCGCCTGCGTGATGCGACCACGGGTCGTCGACTCGAGCTGCGCTTCGCGCAGGCGTTCACGATTCATGGCCAGGAAGTAGCCGCCCAGTGACCACGTGTAGACGAACAGCAGCCCTGCGACGACGACCACGACCGGGACCTCGCCGCCGGGGAATGCCAACCGCGGGCTCAGCGAGAACGGCGGCGAGAATCCGATCGCGAGCCGGCCGAGCAGCCAGGTGATCGCGATCAGCAGTGTGGGCCCGAACACGCGGTGATGCGCGAGCAGGCCGAAGCCCGGCACGAGCGCGGCGAGCGCGGTGCGAGCGAGGCGGTCTCGATCGCGCTGCCGGCCGCGATGCTGCAGCATGAGGACGCGCGAGAACTCCGCGGTCTCGGCGCCCGCACCGATGCGGTCGCAGGCAGGGCACAGTGCCGCTTCGCGGCGCCGCTTCGCGCAGCGCCGGCACACGATGACCCCGCAGTTGCTGCAGACGCGCAGCGGCAGGCGCCGGTGCTGCCACTGACCGAACCAGCCGGCCAGCCCGAGCACGAAGATCGTGGCGATGGTGAACGGCCAGCCCGAGGCTTCCATCCGGCCGCGCAGCAGCATGGGCAAGGGCTGCGTCCCGCGCGGGCGCTGGGCGCGGTGCAGCGTCTGCCAGAACAGGTCGGCCGGCGGCCACACGTCGATGAGCGGCAGCATGCCGGCGGTGCCGGCGCGCGACTGGTACTGCTTCACGAGTTCGAAGTCGAGCGCGGACGCCTGGCGCAACTCGTTGTTCGCGGCGGTGTACTCGAAGCGGCGGGTGAGCAGCTGCGCCGAGTTGAAGTGTGCCGCCGCGTTCTCCGGGTCCAGTTTCACGGCGCTGGCGTACCGCTCGAGCGCCTCGTCCGTGCGCCCGCGCATCGCCAGCACGTTGCCGAGGTTGGTGAGCGGAGCACTCGCTTCGGGCCAGGCTTTCACCGCGGCGCGGTACGCCTGCTCGGCGGTCTCGAGCTGCCCGCCCTTGCGGGCGTGCCAGGCCAGCGCGAACTGCGCGAAGCCATCGTCCGGGTCGCGTTGGACGGCGTCCGCGAGCCGGGCCTGGCGCTCGGGCGAGAACGGCACGTTCGCGACCAGCGGCAGTTCGTGGAATGGACGGCTGTCCGTGCGCAGCGCGAGCGTGTAGCGGTCGAGCATCGACAGCGCCGCGGGCGCTCCGACCGCAGCCACGGCCAGCATCACCGTGAGCACGCGCTCGCGCGGGCGCAGGACGGTCCACAGGTAGGCGAGGAATCCCAACACCGGGAGCGTGACCCCGAGTCCGGCGAGGAACGGCAGCAGGAGGACGACCGGCACCCACCAGCGCGCGGTCTCGTGCGAGATGGTGCGCGACAGTTCCTCGAGCAAGCTGTGCGATAGCTCGTGGCGGCGCAGGAAGACGAGGAACAGTCCCGCGAACATGAGGCCCGCGAACAGGGCCTCGATGCCGAGGATGAGTGCGCTGGCGATGAGGTCGAGCTGCGTGTTGAAGTCGTGACGGCACAGGTCGACCACGGCGGCGCAGTGCAGCAGGGTCTGCGCGGGGTCGCTGAACAGCGCCCAGCTCGCGAGCGTGATGTGAGGTTGCAGGAACTGGGGGTCGAGCTCGATGGCGCCGCGCACGTTCGTGAGCGCTTCCTGCGTCTGGCCGCCCTCGCGCGCGAGTAGCCCGCGGCGGTAGAACAACCGGGCCTCCAGCGGCAGCGCATCGATCTGCTGCGCACTCTTCCAGGCCACCCAGGCATTGACGTCCCGCAGGTCGGCGGGCTGGGTGCGGCCGCTGCCCATGGCCGAGCGCGCGACCGTGGCCTCGAGCACCGGCTCGCCGTCCTGGGCGTGCGTGGGCGTGGCGCACGCGAGCGCGACGCCAAGTGCGAGCACGGCGAGCAGGCCGCCGCGCCAGCGTGCACGCCGCGTCCACGGCCGGCTCAGGGCCGGCCGCACGTGCGTGGGAGTCGCCATCCTGGCTGCGTTCATCGCGTGCATTCCCTTGACACTCCGAGGGTTCGCTCCGTACCGTCCGGGGGCCTCGGTCGTTATCGGCGGCGCCGCCCGGCCGCTTGAGAACCTTGTTGCCCCCGCGCCGGCCGCGGTCCTGGCTGTTGCGGTGGCCCTCACGCCCTCCACACCTACCGACCCGCCGGAGGGTTCGCATGGCGGCCCGCCGGCCGCCGGGAGTACGCCCCGTCATGAGCCAGTCCGAGTCCAGCAGCACCCCGGTCGCCGCTCCGTGGATCCGCATCCAGGAGGCGCCCGCGCACGTCGGCGCCATGGTCGAGATCCGCGGCTGGGTCACGCACCGGCGCTCGAGCGGCAAGGTGCAGTTCCTGGTGCTGCGTGACGGCAGCGGCCTGCTCCAGTGCGTGGCGGGCGTGAAGGACATCCCGGCGGAGCAGTGGGAAGCCAGTGGCGCGCTCACGCAGGAGGCCGCGGTCATCGTGCGCGGCACGGTCAAGGCCGACGCGCGCCAGGCGGGTGGGGTGGAACTCGGGCTGTCGCACCTCGAGGTGGTGGCGCTGGCCCCGGAGTACCCGATCACGCCCAAGGAACACGGCGTCGACTTCCTCATGGATCACCGGCACCTGTGGCTACGCGCGCCACGCCAGCAGGCCATCCTGCGCATCCGTGCCGAGATCATCCGCGCGTTCCGTGACTTCATGGACGATTCGGGATTCACGCTCGTCGATGCCCCCATCTTCACGCCCAACGCCTGCGAAGGCACCACGACGCTGTTCGAGACGCAGTACTTCGACGACAAGGCGTACCTGTCGCAGAGCGGCCAGCTTTATATGGAGGCGGCGGCCATGGCGCTCGGCCGCGTGTACTGCTTCGGCCCCGCGTTTCGCGCCGAGAAGAGCAAGACGCGCCGCCACCTGATCGAGTTCTGGATGATGGAGCCCGAGTGGGCGTGGGCCACGATCGAGGATGTCATGCAGCTCGAGGAGAAACTGCTCATGAGCACGATCGGCCGCGTGCTCGACCGCTGCCGTGAGGACCTGAAGGTGGTCGAGCGCGATGTCTCGAAGCTCGAGCGGGTGACCGCGCCCTTCCCGCGCCTGCACTACAACGACGCCGTGAAGATCCTGAAGGACGCCGGTCGCGAGTTCGAGTGGGGCGGGGACCTCGGGGCGCCGGACGAGACCGAGTTGTCGAACCGCTTCGACTCCCCGCTCATGGTCACGAACTACCCGGCGGCCGTGAAGGCGTTCTACATGGAACCCGATCCGGCGGACGCGAGGCTGTCGTTGTCCTGCGATGTGCTCGCGCCCGAGGGCTACGGCGAGATCATCGGCAGTGGCCAGCGCATGTCGAACCTCGAGCTCCTGAACAGTCGGATCGACGAGCACGGGCTGCCCCACGCCGCGTTCGAGTGGTACAAGGACTTGCGCCGCTACGGCTCGGTGCCGCACTCGGGCTTCGGGATCGGCATCGAGCGCACGCTGTGCTGGCTCGCCGGGCTCGACCATGTGCGCGAGAGCGCGGCATTCGCGCGCATGCTCTACCGGCTCACGCCCTGAGCTGTCCCCGGCGGGACTCACGGCGGAGGACTTGCCAGTTCTTGACACCCCGTGCACAGCTTCCTAGTGTCCTCCGGCTTCCCATGCCTCACGCTGGGGGGGAGCCGGAGCCGGGGATGTCGGATCCCGGTCGCCGGGCGTTCACGAGAGCGGGGGCGAGCCCATCCTCGTCCCCTCGTTCCAGTCCTGCGAGCCTGTGCCATTGACATGTCCGGCCAGCCGTCCATAGACTTCCACCACTTCGTCGTCCCGGGCCCCCGCCGTTCACGGCTCCAGCCGGCCCGCGGACTGTTCGCGCCTTTCCTTGTCGCCCTGCTCCTCGGGGGGTGCGGGAGGCCCGGAGCCTCGCGTCCCGTGGAAGATTCCGAGACCAGCGGGCGTATCTCCATCGCCGCGGCCCCCGACGTCCGGGGACTGGTGGTGGCCGAGGCCGAGGCGTTCCGGGCCGGGTACCCGCAGGCGGACTGCACGGTGCGCGACCCGGAAGGCTCGGCCCAGGTGGTCTCGGCGCTGCTCGCTGGTCGCGCGGATGTCGCGGCGGCGGGTCGCGAACTGGAGGACGAGGAGCGCACCATGGCCAGCCGCAATGGCATCGAGCTCGAGGGGCACCGCATCGCGCAGGATGGCATGTGCGTGATCGTGCGCGCCTCGAATCCGGTGCACAACGTGACGCTCGGCGAGCTGCAGGCGATCCTGCGCGGCGAGCGGACGAGTTGGGGCGTGCTGGGGGGCCGCGACGAGCGCATCGTCCCGGTGCTGCCGCCGCTGGCCGGGGACCTTGCCCGCGCGTTCGCGCAGCGCGTCATGGCGGGCGAGCCGGTGCGCGCCGCGGCCATCGTCGAGGATTCCGACTCCGCCGTCGTCGGCCGGGTGGTCGACACGCCCGGGGCGTTCGGGGTGGTGCCGCTGGCACTGGCCACCGGCGATCCGCGGGTGCGGGCCCTGGCGATCGCCTCCCTCGCTGGCAGCCCTTATGTGGACCCCGACATGGAATCGGTGCACGATGGCAGCTATCCGCTCAGCCGGTTCGTGAACCTGTTCATCCGTACGCGCGGGCCCCGGCTCGCCGGTGGCTTCGTCACCTTCGTCTCCAGTCAGCCCGGCCAGGAGCTGGTGCTGGCGAGCGGCCGTGTCCCGACGGCCGTGCCGTTGCGTTTCGTCCGTCGCTCCCCGTTGCTGGGATCGCATTGAGAGGAGAGAGCACCCCGAGCCTATGAACCACACCCTCCGCAATCTCGCCCGGGTCACACTGTTCGTGATCCTGTCCGCCGCGCTGGTTTCCGTGTCCACCACCCGTGTGCGCGCCGACGAGTTGAAGGACGGCCGAACCGCACTCGCTGCTGGGCATTACGACGAGGCCCTGCAGTTGTTCGAGAAGGCCTCGGGCCAGGGCTATGCCGAAGGCCGCGCGGGCGTGGGGCAGGTGTGGCTGCGTCGTCGCAACTACGAGAAGGCGCTCGAGGCGTTCGAGATGTCGCAGAAGATGGACCCCAACCTGGCCATGTCGTACTGGGGCCTCGGCGAAGTCGCGCGGCGCAACGAGGACTACGCGGCCGCACTGCCGAACTTCAAGCGCGCCACCGAGCTCGACCGCAAGTTCCCCGAGGCGCAGCTGGCGATGGGCGACTGCCTCACGCAGCTCAAGCGGTTCGATGAAGCGGTCACGGCCCTCAATCCCGGGCTCAACTGGGGCCCGAAGTGGAAGCCGCGCTTCCTGGTGGAGTTGGGCTTTGTCGAGATGGGGCGCGATTCGCTGCGCGATGCCGGCATCTACTTCACCCAGGCGCGTGAAGCGGCCCCGGAAGACCCGATCACGAATCGCGCGCTCGGCGACTTCTACCTGAAGCGCGGCATCGGCGCGCTGGCGATTCCCGAGTACGAGAAGGCGGTGGGCCTGGACTCGACCGACATCGACCTGCGCTTCGCGCTCGGCCGCGCTCTGGCGTTCGACCAGCGCTACGACGAGGCGATCGAGCAGTACAAGTGGGTGGCCGACAAGAACCCCGACTTCGCGGGCGCGCAGCTGGCCCTCGGCGACATCTACTACCGCGCCGGCCAGGCCAAGGCGGCCTACTACCAGGAGGCGCGGCCGTTCCTCGAGAAGTACACCCAGTTGGCGCCCAACGACCCCAAGGGTTGGTCGCTGCTCGGCCGCGACCTGTTCTTCCTGCGCGACAAGGACGCCGCCCTGACCGCGCTGCAGAAGGCCATGGATCTGGGCGACAAGTCGAAGGACATGTACACGGTCCTGTTCCGGGTCAAGGTCGACAAGAAGGACTGGCAGGGGGCGTTGGACGCCATCCGCAACGGCGAACCCAACAATACCGACGTGCTGAAGCTCGCCCAGGTGCACGCCTTCCTAGGCAACGCCGCCGCCGCGGACTCGGTCTACCAGAGCCTGATCGAGCGCGACTCGACCTCCAGCGACGCGCGTTTCGCCCTCCTGGAGCGCGCCAAGACCCAGTACCGGCTCAAGGATTACCCCAACGCCATCAGCACGTTGCAGCGTCGAATCGCACTTGACGGGACCTCGGACGAGGCCTACTACTACCTAGGCCTGTCCCACAAGGAGTTGAAGCAGCTCCCGGAGGCGATCACCGCTCTGCGTCAGGCGGCGACCTTGGCTCCCACCAAGGGCGACCGTCATTTCTGGCTGGCCGTCACGCTCACCCAGGCGGATTCCATCGACGCAGCGCTCGCGGGGTTCCGTGCGGTGGTGGCGGTGGACTCGACGAGCAAGAACGCCTCAGTGTCTTACCAGCAGCTGGGTTACCGGCCGCTGCTCAAGAAGGACTGGCAGGGTGCGATCGAGAACCTCGAGCGCTCCGCCGCGATCGATCCCAAGAACTTGCAGTCGTTGGTGTGGCTGGCGCAGGCGTACCAGAACTCGGGCAATCGGGAGAAGGCGCGGGAATACTACCGCAAGGTCCTCGAGATCCAGCCCGGGGAGCCGAACGCCACGAAGGGTTTGAAGACACTCGGAGAGTAGTCGCCGTCCGCGGCCGCGCGGTTGTGCCGCGGGCCGTGCCCCAGGAGGAACGGATGTCCACGATGAAGAGCCGGCAGGTGGGAACCATCGCCATCCTCACCCCGAAGGGCTACCTGACGGGCGGCGAGGAGACCGAGGAACTCGAGCGCGGCATCAAGACGCTCGGGGAGGAGGGCAACAAGCACCTCATCATCAACCTGTCCGAGACGCAGCACCTGAACTCCACGGCACTCGGCGTGCTGATCTCGGCGCATTCGAGCTACGTGCGCCGCGGCGGTCAGATGAAGCTCGCGGCCGTCGACAAGCGCATCGAGAACATCTTCGTCATCACCAAGCTGTCGTTGGTGTTCGACGTCTACCCGACCGAGGAGCAGGCGATCGCCAGCTTCGTCGAGCGGGAATCGGTCTAGGCGTAACGGAGGCGTCATGGCCGTGAAACGTCGGGAAGTCCGAACCATCGTCATCTTGTCGCCGAAGGGGCGGTTCTTCGGGGACAGCGAGACCGACGAACTCGAGCAGGCCGTCATGGCCGAAGCGGCCGCCGGCAACAAGATGCTCGTGCTGAACATGGCCGAGTGCGAGGCGCTCAACTCGGTGGCGATCGGCGCGCTCATGCGGGGCTATGCCAACTACAAGAGCCGCGGCGGCGAGATCAAGCTGTGCGCGCTCGGCAAGCGGTTGAAGGACCTGTTCACCATGACCAAGTTGATCATGGTGTTCGACCACCACGACACCGAGGAGCTGGCCATCGCGGCCTTCGTCCCGACGCCGTAGTGGCCGTGAAGCTGTACCCGGAGTACCCGGCGGACCGGGCCGGTCGTTGTACACCTGCAGCACTCGTCACGGGATCGCGCCTGGGCGCGGTCCGCAAGGTAGTGGGGGCCGCCCGCATCGCGGGGCCGGACCCGACGCCCGTTCAGACCGTACGGCGCCGCCCGCGGGGCGGCCTCGGAGGATCTTCCACTCATGAATCGCTTCCTTGTTCCGCTGGGCTTCATCGCTGCGCTCGTGGTCTCCGTGACCCTGTGGTGGTTCATGCCCGAGCTCATCGGTGAGCAGTACGGTCACCAGATGAAGCAGGCCGGCTGGCTCGTGCCCGCCCTCATCATGCTGCTCATCCTGCAGATCTCGTTCGTCATCGAGCGCATGCTCAGCCTCAACAAGGCGCAGGGCCGCGGTTCCCTGCCGGACTTCCTCAACAACGTCCGCAAGAAGCTGCACAACAACGACGTCGATGGTGCCATCCAGCTGTGCGGCCAGCAGCGCGGTTCGGCGGCGAACGTGATGCGCGCCGGCCTCGAGCGCTACAACCTGCTCAAGAAGGAGCAGGCGCCGAAGGAGAAGATCGTGGCCGAGACGCAGGCCGCCATCCAGGAGGCCTCGGGCCTCGAGACGCCGCTGCTCGAGCGCAACCTCATCGCGCTGTCGACGATCGCGTCGATCAGCACGATGGTGGGGCTCCTCGGAACGGTCATGGGCATGATCCGCTCGTTCGCCGCGCTCGGTACGTCGGGCGCCGTCGATGCTTCGAAGCTCGCCGTCGGTATCTCGGAAGCCCTCATCAACACGGCCGGCGGTCTGTTCGTCGCCATTCTCGGTATCGTCATGTACAACGTGTTCGTGACCCGAGTCGACAACTTCAACTACATGATGGACGAGGCGTCGTACGAGGTGCTCCAGCTCCTCGCCGCTTCGGCCTCCGACAAGCACTGACACGACTGCGGAGCCTGTAAATGCTCAAGAAGAAACGCCGCATCGGAGTCAGTATGGACATGACGCCCATGGTGGACGTCGCGTTCCTCCTGCTGATCTTCTTCATGACGACGACGCAGTTCCAGCCGCCGGAGAAGGACAAGATCGATCTTCCGAAGTCGAACTCCGAGGCGAAGTCGCCCGAGTCCGACGTCATCACGATCGCGGTCACGAAGGAGCCTGCCGTCAAGGTGGTCTACAAGGTGCGTGGCCCGGAGGGCGTGGAGGAGAAGACGATCGAGCTGAATCCGCTGGCCCTCGAGACCGATCTCGGTCCCGCGCTCCAGCGCGCTCGTGCGGCCAACCCCGCGGCACGCGTGGTCGTCAAGATGGACAAGGGCGCTCAATACGGGATCGTGGCCGACATGGTGGCCGGGTTGCAGCAGGCCAATGCGACGCGATTCAACGTCCAGACCAACCTCAAGAAGGGCGCCGGTGCACTCACCGGGAAGTAGCCCCACGAAGGACGGTGGTAAGTCATGGGAGCTGTAGACACCCCCGAGAGAAGTAGTGGCAAGAAGAAGGGCGGGCTCTCCGGCCGTCGCCCCAAGCGTCGCGTGGGCATCCGCATGGACATGACGCCCATGGTCGACGTGGCCTTCCTGCTGCTGATCTTCTTCATGGTCACGACGGTCTTCCGCACGCCGAAGGCCCTGGAGATCAACCTGCCTCCGAAGGACGCCAAGGTCGACGTCAAGGAGTCGAACACCATGTCCATCCGGATCCTCAAGGATGGACGCCTCTACTGGCAGCGTGGTGGCAAATCGTTCCCCTGGAACCGCTCCTCGGTCGGCCAGCTGCATGACGTCCTGACGCCGTTCGCGGGCCAGTCCGAGCTCATCATGATCGTGAAGGTCGATCGTGAAGCCGAGTTCGAGAACATGGTCAACGCCCTCGATGAGCTGCACGGGGCGAAGCTGACGCGCTTCTCGATCAACCCGCTGGAAGACAAAGAGAAGCAAGAAGTGGAGGCCCTGTGAGCCCGGCCAACGAAGAGCGCCCCAGTCTCTATGAGTTCATGCCCTACGGGGCACCGGAGCTCATGGAGGTGGCGAAGAAGTACATGTTCCGCGCCACGCTCTCGGGCATCGGTTCGATCATGGGCGTGTTCGTGGTCATGTTCGTCGTGAACCTGATCATCGCGCAGCAGCAGAAGGCGATCCCGGTCGTGCAGATGCAGGTCAGCGACCTGGCTGCCCCGCCGCCGCTTTCGCAGGACACGCCGCCGCCGCAGGTGCAGGTCTCGCCCGCCGCGGCTCCGCCTGCCGCCGCCATCCCGGTCCCCGTGCCGGATGCGGAGGCTCCGCAGGAGCAGACAATCATGTCGCAAGAGGAGATCGCGACCTCGACGCCCGGCGTGTCGGAGGAGGGCAATGGCCAGCAGATCGTGGTCGCCCCGTCCGAGGACGAGCTGCCGAAGTTCGGCGACTACGTCTACGTCGAGGAGCTCCCGGAAGCGATCACCCGCGTGCCTCCCCAGTACCCCGACCTTGCGCGTGAAGCCGGCGTCGATGGCACCGTCATGGTGCAGGCGCTGGTGGGCAAAGAGGGCAAGGTGAAGGACGTGCGCGTCGTGAAGAGCATCCCGATGCTGGACGAGGCTGCGAAGACCGCCGTGCGGCAGTGGGTGTTCAAGCCGGCACTCTCGAACAACAAGCCGGTCGCGGTGTGGGTCGGCGTGCCGGTGAAGTTCAGCCTGCACTAGGCCTCGTGCCGTCGTTCCCGCCCGGGGTGTTTCCGGCCACCCGGGCCGGGAACCCGCCGGCGACCTTCGGATACGGACCGGGGACCGAGCGGGCGCTGTACGCCGCGCCGGTCGGCCGCTACCCGCGCCGGTGCCGCCGGGGTTTGACCCGCCCGTGAGCGCCGCCTAACTTGGGTGGCCCCGGTCCGCCTGGTTCCGCCGGGTGGTCGTGTGTCCTCCTGGAACCGCCCTCCTGGAGCCATCCTCCATGTCGCTCGCTGAACCCGTCGGCCCGTCCACGCCGGCCCCGCCGTCCCCGCCATCCCTGCCGCCGTTCACTCGCCTGTCGCGCATCTTCGCCCAGCCGTCCGGGGCGTGGGTCGGTGCGAGCGAGAAGGGGCAGTGGTGGTTCCCGCTCGTGCTCATGATCGTCATCGAGGTGGCGCTGTCCGCGCTCACCTACCAGCGCGCGCTCCTGCCGGACATGTTCAGCAAATGGGAGCAGGCGGTGGCGAACGGTGCCATGCAGCAGGCGCAGCTCGAGAGCATGCAGACGATGTTCAGCGAGAACCCCGCCATGATGGCGTGGACGCTCGGTTCCATCATCCTGATCCTGCCGCTGTTCACGTTGCTGCAAGCACTCGTGCTGTGGTTCGGGGCGGGATTCGTGCTCGGCGCCAAGTTCCGCTTCTCGCAGGGGCTCACCGTGGTGTCGTGGTCGGCGCTCGTGAACCTGCCGGCGTCGTTCGTCCGCTACGCCTATGGCTGGGTGCGGGAATCGTTCGAGGGCTTGCACCTCGGGCTCGGGGTCCTGGTGCCGGAACCCGAGACGCACACCAAGCTCTACACCGGCCTCACGGTGTTCCTGGACGCCCTGTCGCCGTTCGCGGCGTGGTACCTGGCGGTGCTCGTCCTCGGGACGGCCGCCCTGTCCGGGGCTCCCCGGCGGAACGTCGCGTGGGTACTCGTGACGCTCTATCTCGCGTTCGTGGCCCTTTCCGCCACGGTCGCCGCGTTCTCCAGCTCCGGGCTGTGACGCCCGGCGGCAACTCCGTACCACTCCCGTCCGTACACCTCCTGTCCTGCGGGGTCGTCCCGCGGCTGGTCCTTGAAGGAGAGTCCCCTCCGATGCGTCCCATGCTGCTGCTCGCCCTCGCGTTGCTGGCCCTGCCCGGGCTGGCCCGTACCGCGCCACTCACCGCCGACGAGGCGGTCCAGATCGCCCTGCAGAAGAACAGCTCGGTCATCCAGGCCGAGGCGTCCGTCCTCACGGCTCGCGGTGGGTTGTGGAGTGCGTATTCGGGTGTCGTGCCTTCCGTCGCGCTCGACTACAACCGCAGCGGCTCGTTCACGAGCGAGTCGAACGGCACACAGGTGTTCGGCAACACGCAGCTCCCATCCTCCAGCTTCGACTCCGAGAGCTATCGCGGCTCGTACGGCGTGTCCGGGCGCTGGACCGTGTTCAGCCCCGGCGCGATCGTGGGTCTGAGTTCGGCCCGGCAGGCGATGCGCGCGGCCAACCACAGCCAGCGCGCCACGCGCTCGGATGTGCGGCTCGAGACGCGCCGCCGCTTCTACTCGGTCGTGAAAGCCATGCACCTGTCGCGCGTCGCGAGCCAGGCGCTCAAGTTGTCGCGCGATGATGAGCGCCGCGTGCGGGCGCTGTTCGAAGTGGGTTCGGTCTCGAAGAGCGATCTTCTGAAGGCCCAGGTGCGCACCGCCCAGAGCCAGTTGGATTCGCTGCTCTTCGACCACAGCGTCATCACGCAGCGGATCGCACTGGCCGGACAGCTCGGGTTGGCCGAGGGCGAACTGGGCGCGGTCGATTCCGCACTGACCGCCGATCATGAGTCCATGGATGCCGCCACGGTGCTGAACGAGGCCCGCAAGAATCGCCCCGACGTGCTCGCCGCGGAGGCGGATCTGCGTTCGGCCGAACTCGGGCTACGCGCCGCGCACTGGTCGCGGCTGCCGTCGCTGAGTCTGTCGGGCTCGTACACGCCCAAGAGCACCAGCTCGCAGAAGCAGTTCGACGACGCCGCCCATACCAACGCCACGTCGGGCGCGTTCGAGAGCAAGAAGATCTACGGCGGCCAGCTGTCGGTGGACCTGCCGCTCTTCGACGGCTTCGCCACCGATGCCCGCGTGGCGTCCGCCCGGGCGCAGTATCTCCGCGCCCGTGAAACCCGCGGCGCGCTGCTGCGTAATCTCGAGGGCGAGGTGCGCCAGACGTTGCTCGGCTACCAGGAGGCCATCGAACGCGAGGCCCTGGGCCGGCGCACGGTGGAGTCGGCGAGCGAGAACCTGAATCTCGTCCAGCAGAAGTACAACGTCGGCTCGGCCACCATCCTCGATCTGATCGATTCGCAAGTGCAGCTGCAGCGCGCCCAGAGCGACCTCGTGTCCGCGCTGGCAGACATCCGTGTCGCCGAGGCCGCCGTGGACCGCGTCCGCGGCAAGGCCGAATAAAGGAGAGGCCGCACCCATGAAGAAGAAGGGCATCTGGATCGCGCTGGGCGTCATCGTCGTCGTGGCGCTGGTGGGATTGAGTGTCGCCAAGAGCGCCAAGGGCAAGGTCGAGTCCGTGCAGCTGGCCAAGGTGCGCCGCGAGGATGTCACCTCACGCGTGCGCGCACCGGGCAAGATCGAACCCAAGACGCAGGTCAAGGTCAGCGCGGACATCCCGGGCAAGGTCGTCGTCCTCAATATCAAGGAGGGCGACCCGGTCAAGCGCGGGGCGCTGCTGCTGCAGATCGACGACACGCAGTACCGCTCGGGCTGGAAGCAGTCGAACGCGGCGCTGGCCTCGGCGCGCGCGCGCGTGCGCGAGGCCGAGTCGGCCATGCACACGTCGGATTCCAACTGGCAGCGTCAGCAGTCGTTGTTCCAGCAGAAGCTGCTGAGCCAGTCCGAGTACGACGCGGCCATGAACGCTCATGAAGGCGCGCGCGTCTCGCTCGCCACCGCCCAGGAGGAAGTCGCGCGGGCGCAGGCGGCGGTCGACGGCGCGGCGGACAACCTCAAGAAGTGCCGGTTTGTCGCACCGTTCGACGGTGTCGTGAGCGCGCTCAACGTCGAGAAGGGCGAGATCGTGATCACGGGCACCATGAACAACCCGGGCACCCAGATCATGGTGGTCTCGGACCTGTCGCGTATGCTCGTGCGCGCCGAGGTCGACGAGACCGACGTCGTCGACATGCAGGTCGGGCAGAAGGCCAAGATCTCGGTCGACGCGTTCCCCGACACGTCGTTCACGGGCACGGTCACCGAGATCGGCAACACGGCGAAGCGTTCGGCCATCTCCTCGGTCGAGGGCCAGACCAACTTCGAGGTCAAGGTCGTGTTCGACTCGAACGTGCCCGAAGTGCGCCCCGGCATGACCGCCGACGTCGACATCGAGACCGGCACGCATGCCAAGACGCTGGCGGTGCCGATCCAGGCCGTGGTCATCCGCACCCAGAGCGCGCTCGACCGCGCCGCCAAGGGCAAGGGGGCCGCCAAGGCGAAGCCCGTGAAGAAGTCCAAGGACGCCTTCGCGGCCGAGGACGATACCGCCGGCCGCAAGGATCCCGAGATCACCGGCGTGCTCGTCGCGGTCGATGGCGTCACGAAGTTCGTGCCGGTGCGCGCCGGGCTCGCCAGCGAGACCATGATCGAGGTGTTCGGCGATCTGAAAGAGGGCGATGCCGTCGTGTCGGGCCCGTACAAGGCCCTGCGCGAGCTCAAGCCCGGTGCCAAGGTCAAGCGCGAGCAGGCCGGCGCGAAGCCGGCCAAGTGAGCGTCCCATGCTGATCCAGATCCGTGACCTGCACCGCACCTACCAGGTGGGCGAGAGCGAGGTGCGCGCGCTCGATGGCGTCGACCTCGACATCGACAAGAACGAGTACGTGGCCATCATGGGGCCGTCGGGCTCGGGCAAGTCGACGCTCATGAACATCCTCGGCTGCCTCGACACGCCGTCCCAGGGCTCGTACCAGCTGAACGGCAAGCAGATCGCGGAGCGCACCGACGACGAGCTGGCGCAGATCCGGAACGCCGAGATCGGCTTCGTGTTCCAGACCTTCAACCTGCTGGCCCGTGCCGACGCGCTCCACAACGTGGAGCTGCCGCTGGTGTATGCCGGCATGAAGCACGAGGAGCGCCGCAAGCGTGCCAAGGAGTCGCTCGCGTTGGTCGGGCTCGCGGACCGCATGTCGCACAAGCCCAACGAGCTGTCGGGTGGCCAGCGGCAGCGCGTCGCCATCGCGCGCGCGCTCGTCAATCGCCCCAGCATCATCCTGGCCGACGAGCCCACCGGCAACCTCGACTCGAAAACGGGCGAGGAGATCATGGCGGCGTTCGAGGCCATCTGGCGGCAGGGCAACACGGTCATCCTGGTCACCCATGAGCTCGACATCGCCGAACACGCCCGGCGCATCGTACGCATGCGCGACGGCAAGGTCGAGAGCGACATGGTCAACCCCAATCCGCGCGCGCCCCAGGCGACCGGCCCGTCCATGGTGCCGGCGGCTCCCGTGGTGCCCGCGTGAACCTGCGCGAGAGCGTCGGCATCGCCCTCGGCGGCGTCCGGGCCAACAAGCTGCGTTCGTTCCTCACGCTGCTCGGCATCATCATCGGCGTCGCCTCGGTCATCGCCGTGGTGTCGTTCGTCGAGGGAATGAACCAGTTCGTGACCCAGAAGCTGTTGAACGCCGGCGCGAACGTCTTCGTCATCGACAAGTACGGTTTCATCACGAGCCAGGAACAGTTCGAGGAGGCCGACAAGAATCCGCCGGTCACGCTGGACGACGCCGACGCGCTGCGCGCGGGGGTGCGCCATGCCTCGATGGTCGTGGCATCCGCCGGCAATCGCGCGCCGGTGCGGGCCGGGGCCAAGGTCATGAAGGCCGTGAGCCTGCGCGGCCGTGGCGAGGGCTACGATCTCATCGATGACGTCGCGATCGAGTCGGGGCGACACCTGAGCGAGTTCGACGACAGCGAACGGCGTGCCGTCGTCGTCCTGGGGCCGGAAGTGTCCGAGGAGCTGTTCGGGAGGTCCGACCCGCTCGGCCGCCGGGTGCGCATCGGACGCTACGAGTTCGAGGTCGTGGGCGTCACCAAGGCGAAGGGCAAGATGTTCGGCCAGTCGCAAGACCGCTTCGTCACCGTGCCGGTGCGGACGTTCATGAAGTACTGGCAGGAGCGCGGCTCGCTGGAGATCTCGGTGAAGAGCGTCGACCAGGCCTCGCTCGACCTGGCGCAGCAGGAGGCCCGCAACAT
>JBEBGT010000372.1:0-4095 GCA_040081365.1 Candidatus Eiseniibacteriota bacterium
GCCCCCTACGCTCCCCGAAAGGCCAGGCTCGATGACGCCTCCCGATTGGCGACTCGAAAGGAGCAGTCCCCGCGACATGTACCAGCCCGCCATGCGTGCCGCCCGCCAGTTCCCGTGGCGCTTCTTCTTCACCGCCGTGCTCGTGGCCGTGTTCGGCTCGGCGGGCGTCGTGTTCGGCCTCGTGCAGTGGCTGCGCAACGACCTGCCGTCGCCCGAGAAGCTGGCGGCCATGGAGACCCCGGTCAAGACCACGGTGTTCGATGCGCGCGGCCGCGTGTTGCACGAGTTCTACCGCGAGAACCGCTCGGTGGTGCCACTCAAGGACATCCCCCGTCACCTGGTGAACGCCACGCTGTCCACCGAGGACCGCAACTTCTACCAGCACTGGGGCGTCGACCTGTGGGGCGTGGGCCGCGCCGTGGTCACCGACGTCATGCACATGCGCCGCGCGCAGGGCGGCAGCACCATCACGCAGCAGCTGGCGCGCAACCTGTTCAACATGTACGAGAAGTCATTCACGCGTAAGCTCAAAGAGCTCGTGCTGGCGATCGACCTCGAGCGGGCCTACACGAAGGACCAGATCCTCGAGCTGTACTTCAACCAGATCTACTTCGGCGAAGGCGCGTATGGCGTGGAGGCCGCCGCCAAGACGTACTTCGGCAAGCCGCTGCGTGACCTGACACTACCCGAGTGCGCGCTGGTCGCGGGGATTCCCGCCAACCCCAGCCTGTACTCGCCGCGCCGCCGGCCTCAGGCGGCGCTCGCGCGTCGCTCCAAGGTGCTGCGCAACATGCTCGCGACCGGCGCCGTCACGCAGGTCGAGTACGACCGCGCCGCCGCGGCCCCGCTGGGCGTGACCCCGATGCGCTACAGCAACGACCGCGCGGCCTACTTCGTGGAGATGGTGCGCCTGCACCTCGACGACAAGTACGGCTCGAACGCCGTGTACGAAGGCGGGCTCAAGGTCTACACCACGCTCGACATGGACCTGCAACTGCTCACCGAGAAGGCACTCGAACGCCACCTGACGGCGCTCGAGAAGGACATGAAGCTCAAGAAGACGCGCGCCAGCTACGCGGCCGCGATCGCGGCCGGTACCACGCCGGCGGGCGGGCGCACGCCCTACCTGCAAGGCGCGGTCGTCGCGATCGATCCCAAGAACGGTTCGATCCGCGCGCTCGTGGGCGGCCGCGACTGGAACGAGAGCAACTTCAACCGCGCCACGCAGGCCGCGCGCCAGCCCGGCTCGTCGTTCAAGCCGTTCGTGTACGCGGCCGCCATGGACAACGGCTACAAGCCCAGCGACACGATCGTCGATGAACCGGTCACGTTCCCCGGCGCCGAGGGCCAGCCGGCGTACGAACCGCAGAACTACGACCGCAAGTTCCGCGGCTCGATCACGCTGCGCTACGCGCTCCAGGAGTCGGTGAACATCCCGGCCATCAAGTTGCTGCGCAAGGTCGGCACGTCCCTCGTCGCCAGCTACGCGCGCAAGCTCGGCATCAAGAGCCCGATCGGGCAGAACCTGTCGCTGGCGCTGGGCTCGAGCGAGGTCAACCTGCTCGAACTCACCTCGGCCTACTCGGTGTTCGCCGATCGTGGCGTGCGCAACGATCCCATGTACATCCTCAAGGTCGAGGACAAGAACGGCGCCGTGCTCGAGCGCAGCGCGCCGCACCCGGCCGAGGTGCTGTCCGAGAACACGGCCGCCACCATGACCAGCCTGCTGCAGTCCGTCATGGACCACGGGACCGGCTTCCCCGCGCGCGCGGCGGGCTTCACCGCGCCCGCCGCCGGCAAGACCGGCACCATGGACGAGTACATGGATGCGTGGTTCGTGGGCTACATCCCCACGCTCGCCGTGGGCGTGTGGGTGGGCTACGACGAGAAGAAGACCATGGGCCACGGCATGACCGGCGCGCGCGCCGCGCTGCCGGTGTGGACCGAGATCATGCTGGGTGCGACGCGCGGCAAGCCGGTGCAGGACTTCTCGCTGCCGGCCGGTTCGGTGTCGCGCACGGTGTGCGCCGAGTCGGGCATGCTGGCCACCGACCAGTGCCCGAGCACGGCCAGCGAGATGTACGACGAGGGTTCGGAGCCCACGGAGTACTGCACCACGCACCCGGGGCGGCCGCTGAACCCGAACCAGCACACCTTCGGCCGGCCGGACTCCCTGGGCGACGAGCTGCACGAGATCGACCAGGACCCCGGCAAGGAAGAGATCCACATCTGACCGGCCGCTGGCGCGTGAGCCCGGGAGTGAGCCGCACGTGAGCCCCGCCGTCACGCTGGCGGACCGCGCGCGCGGCCGCGACAACAACTTCAATCTCCTGCGCTTGTGCGCGGCCGCGCTCGTGCTGGTGAGTCATTCGTGGCCGCTCACGGCCACACCCGGCGAACCCCTCGAGGCCTTCGCGGGTTTCTCGCTCGGCCACCTGGGCGTCGACCTCTTCTTCGTGGTGAGCGGCTTCCTGGTGACGGGCAGCCTGCTCGCGCGCCCGTCGCTGCGCGCCTTCGGCCGCGCACGAGCGCTGCGCATCTTCCCGGCGCTGGCCGCGAGCGCGTTCGGCACCGCGCTCGTGCTGGGCCCGCTCGTCACCGAGCTGCCTGTGGCGCGTTACTTCAGCGATCCCGGCACGTGGCGCTACGCATTCCAGAACTCGGTCACGTGGCCGCTGGGCGTGTACTGGTGGCTGCCGGGTGTGTTCGCACACCAGCCCGGGGGGCCGGCCGTGAACGGCGCGCTGTGGTCGCTGCCGTGGGAACTCACCCTGTATGTCCTGCTGGCGCTCCTGGGGGCCACGCTGCTGCGCGGCCGCACCCCGCGCGCGTGGTTCGGCGGAACCGTGTTCGCGATCGCGGCCGCCGCCACCGCGGGACACGGCCTCAACGAGGCAATGGGGCTCACCCACCGCTTCGAGCTCGTGCAGGGCCTGCGATTCGTGGCGTTGTTCTTCACCGCCGGCGCACTCCAGTGCTATCGCCACCGCATCAGGCTCGACGGGCCGTGGTTCGTGGCCGCACTACTGGCCCTGCCCGGCGTGCTGTGGCTGCGCGGCGGCGCGCACGCGCTCTACCCGCTGCTGCTCGGTTACGTCACGTTGTGGCTGGCCGTGGTGCCGGGCGGCGTCCTGCGCCGGTACAACCGGCTCGGCGACTACTCCTACGGGCTCTACCTGTGGCAGTTCCCGCTCCAGCAGTGCGTCGTCTTGAAGTGGCCTGGGCTCACGCCCCTCGAGCTCATGCTGATGTCGTTGCCGGCGGCGCTGCTGGTGGCCGTACTGTCGTGGCACTTCGTGGAGTCGCGTGCGCTGGCGTTCAAGGAAAGCGCGCCAGCGGCCGCCGCGAACACCTGAGCCCGTCCCACGCCCACCGGAGGTCGTCATGCGGACAACGGTCCTGATGCGTACGGTCCTGGCTCTCGCGCTGGTCTGGCCCATCACCGGCTGCGGCAAACACGGGACCGAGCCGAGCGCGGGCACGCCGCGGCACTACCGCATGGGCTTCGCCGCGAACGCGCCGCGCTTCGAGTTCGATGTGCTGCTCGCCGCGCTCGAGATGTGGACACGCCGCGCCGATGTGGCGGTCATCGGCGGCGAAGCGCCGTGGGACTCGCTGCTCGCCGGTGTCCCCGCCGCGGACTACGTGCGCCGCCAGCACCTGCCGCTCGCGGACTACTACCGCGGCAAGGGCCTGCGACTGTGGGTGTACCTCGACCCGGCCAACGGCCTCGATCGTTCGGCCGAGTCCCCCGTGCTCGTGGGCGCCGGCCGCAGCCTCACCGAGCCCGCGATCCAGCAGCTCTATCGCGACTACGCCGTGGCCTGCGACACGCTGCTGCATCCCGACGTGCTGGGCGTGGCGCTCGAGACCAACCTGGTGCGCCTGCTGTCGCCGCCCGCGCTGTACGCCGCGGTGCGCACCACCGCCAACGCCGCCGCCGCCGATGTGCGCGCCGTGGATGCCGGTGTGCTGCTGTCCTCGAGTGTGCAGGTCGAGATGGCGTGGGGCTTCGGGGCGGGCTTCCTGGGGGCCGAGCAGGACTTCGTCGACTTCCCCTACCTCCAGGTGCTGGGACTCTCGAGCTATCCGTAC
>JBEBGT010000373.1:0-4086 GCA_040081365.1 Candidatus Eiseniibacteriota bacterium
CGCCCCCGAAGTGCCCCCCAGCAGGAGCCCGGCGTGCAGCACGAGCGCACCCCACACCCACAGCCAGCCACCGAACGCCGACAGTCGTGGGAACGCGGTGCGGCCCTCGCGGATACGGGCGGGCACCAACATCAGGAACAACGCCAGCACGGCCGGCACCACCGCCAGGAACACCATGCTGACGCCGTGCAGCGTGAGGATCTGGTGGTAGGTCGAAGGCTGCATGAGCGCGCCGTCGGAGCGCGCCAGCTGCCCGCGCAACGCCAACGACTCGAGCCCGCCCAGCGCGAAGCCCGCCGCGGCCAGCGCCAACAACCGCCGGCCGGTGCGCGCCGGCGCCACGGTAGCGAACAGGTTGGGCCGCGACGCGAGCGTGCTCATGAGCGTGCGCTCGCAGGCACGTGCAAGGATCCGCCGAGGTCCTGGCGCATACGCGCGCTCATCGCAGGCTCTGCAGCCACAGGACCAGCGGCCGCAGGTCCTTGGCCGGCACCGGGAAGCCGGGCATGCTGGAGCCCTGCTTCAACTGGTTCGCCTTCAGGATCCAATGCGCCAGCGAAGTGTCCGAGCGCTCGAACATGCCGCCCCCGATCGTCGTGCGGCTGGCGAAGTGCGTGAGATCCGGCCCCACGGGGCCGTCGGTGAGCCCGCGCACGGTGTGGCAACCGCGGCACGCGTGCGTCTCGAAGATCCGCTGCCCACGCCAGAACTCACCGGCGCGTGCGGAATCGGTGGGCATGACGCGCGGCGCCTTCTGGTTGGCGAGCCAGGCGTCGAACTCGGCCGGCGCGTCGACGAACAACTGCAGCCGCATGTGCGCGTGTGAACTGCCGCACAGTTCGGCGCACTGCCCGGGGTAGCGGCCGGCACGATCGGGCGTGAACGTGAGTTCGCGCTTCTGCTGCGGCGGCACGTCGAAGCGCGGGCCGATGGCGGGCACCCACAACGAGTGCATGACGTCGGCGCTCTCGACCTCGAATGTCACCGGCTGGCCCGCGGGCACGTGCACGTCGGTGGCCGTGGCGAAGCCGTGTTGCGGGTACTGGAACTCCCACCACCACTGATGCCCGATCACGCGCACCGTGAGCGCGGCTTGCGGCGCGGGGTCGGGGCGGAGCGCCGTGAGCAGCGCGGGCAGCGCGACGAGCGCGATCAGGACCGCCGGCGCGACCGTCCACAGCAGGCCGAGCGGGGCGGTGCGGTGGCCGACCGGCGCGGGTGCGGTGCGGCGGCCCACGCGCATCGCCGACCACAGCAGCAGGGCCTGCACGAGCACGAACGCCACCACCACCCACGGGGCCTGCCGCTCGAGCAGTGCCGCCGCCGCGCGCATCCAGGCGGTCGCGGGCTCGGTGGTGGTCTGCGGGAAGCGCTCCAGCGGCAGTCCGCTCGCGGCGGGCAGCCACGCCAGGAGCGTCGGGAGCGCGCCCGGGCTCATACGCCGATCAGGCCCACACTCATGAGCGCGTCCACGCACATCATGAGGAACAGCAGGAACAGATACAGGATCGAATAGCGGAACAACCCCTGCGCGGCCGGCACGCCGGGCTTGCGGTAGAGCCGCACGGCCCCGAGCGCGAAGATCGCACCCAGCACTGCGGCGCTCACCATGTACAGCAGCCCGAGGCCCGCGAGCGGCGCCACCACCACCGTGCTGCCGACCAGCACTAGCGTGTAGAGCAGGATCTGCCGGCGCGTCTCCTCCTCGCCGTCCGTCACGGGCAGCATGGGGATCCCGGCGCGCTCGTAGTCGTCGCGGCGGTACAACGACAGCGCCCAGAAGTGCGGCGGCGTCCACAGGAAGATGATGCTCGCCAGCAGGATGCCCGGAAGCTCGACCTTGCCCGTGACCGCGGCCCACGCGATCAGCGGCGCCGACGCGCCCGCGCCGCCCCCGATGACGATGTTGAGCGGGGTGCGCCGCTTGAGCCACACCGAGTAGATGACGGCGTAGTAGAAGATCGAGAACACGGCGATCGTCGCCGACAGCACGTTGGTGGTGAGCACCAGCACGACCGTGGCGAGCACGGCCAGCGCCCAGCCGAGCCCCACCGCCGCCATCGGCGGCAGCGCGCCCGAGGGCAGCGGCCGCGTGCGGGTACGCTTCATGAGCGCATCGATGTCGCGGTCGAAGTAGTGGTTGAAACTGGCGGCCGAGGCGGCCGACAGCGTGATGCCGGCCAGCGCTCCCCACAGCACTCGCGGCTCCGGCCAACCGCCGGCCGCCAGCAGCAGTGCGGGCAGGCCGGTGAACAGCACGAGCGAGATGATGCGCGGCTTGGTGAGCTCGAGCCACGCCCCGAACGAGGCGGTGCGCGTCACGGGAGTCAGGTCGTCCGCCACGCTCATCGGGCCTCCGCGGGTCGTTCGTACGCGGCCGGCACGGCGGCGGTGCGGGCCGCCGCCAGGCGCAGCGTGGCGAGCAGGGACAAGGCCAACATGAACGCGGCGTTGGCCAGATGCATGGCCGACACCCACACCGGGATGCCGAGCATGATGTTGAGGATGCCGATGCCCGCCTGCAGGAGCACCAGCACGAACAGCAGGCTGCCCGCGCGCGCGATGAACGGGTCACTCGCGCCGCGCGCGCGCCACGCCAGCACACCGAGCAGCGTGGCGAGCAGGTAGGCGCCGTAGCGGTGCGACATCTGGAGCCCGACCAGACCCGTCATGGGGGGGAACCAGTCGCCATTGCAGGTGGGCCAGTCACGGCACACGAGGCTGGCGTGGTTGGTGCTCACCATGCCGCCGAGCACCGCCTGCAGCCAGATGGCCACGGTCGCGAAGCCGAACCCGGACAACAACGCGGGCGCGGGTGCGGCCGCCGCGGGTGCGGCCGCTGCGGGCTCGGCCTCGCGGCGCGCGATGGCGCCGAGCGTGAGCAGCGTCACGAACAACAGGAGCGCCACGGCCAGATGGCCGCTCACGACGTTCGGGTCGAGCAGCTTCCACACCGTGAGTGCGCCCAGCAGCGCCTGCGCGAAGTAGAGCGCGATGGCCAGAGCGGCGAGCCCGCCCAGGCGCGCGCGCGGCGCGGGCCGCAGCGCCGTGAGGATCGCGGTCGAGATCAACCCCAGCCCCACGATGAGCGCGAGCAAGCGGTGGAACCACTCCACCAGGATGTTGAACTGGAACGGCGGGATCAGCCGGCCGTGGCACAACGGCCAGTCCGGGCACGCCAAGCCGGAGCCCGTGGTACGCACGACGGAGCCGACCACGATGAGGAAGAACATGAGCATGGCGGTCGCGGTCGCCACGCGAGCGACCCGCGCGACGTCGCGCGGGGAACGGGAGCCGGGACTGGGGACGAAGGCGGTGCCTGACACGGACTCTGGGGCCTCGGGGTGGTGGCCGTGAACGCCGGTCGGGTGTGCCGCGCAGCGCAGCATGCGATTGGACCGGCGCGTGAAACTAGCATATGTCTCGGCGGTGCCGGAACCGCGCCAGACGCCGGCACGAGCAGCGATCCGCCACCGTGCAGGCCGCCCCATCCACCGTTCCCACGAGGCCCGTCATGTCCGAGCCGATCTACGTGTCGAACGTCACGCTCGAGAAGGCCGGCAGCCTGCACCGCCGTGCCCACCTCCCGTTGGGCGTGAGCGTCGACATGGGTGTGCACGGCAGCATCGTGCCGTTCTTCAAGCTGCAGCCCGAACGTGAACTGCCGCTGCCGGTGGATTACATCGTGGCCGCCACCGGCGGTTGAATGCTCGGGACCCTGAACGGTGCGCTGGAAGCGCGCCAGGTGAAGCTCGCTCCCGAACACGTGCAGTGCGAAGTCACTGGCCGCAACGAGTCGCGCGATGGCCTGCCGGTGCTCACCGGAGTCCACGTGCACTACCGGCTCCAGATCCCCGCCGGCAGCCGCGACACGGTGGATCGCGCGCTCGCGCGCCATCTCGACAAGTGCCCCACGGCCGCGTCGTTCAAGGGCGCGGTCACGGTGAGCTGGACGGCCGAGATCACCGACGCGTGAAGCCGCACCTCTACGTGGACGCGGACGCCTGCCCGGTGAAGTCCGAGGTGTTCAAGGTGGCCGAACGCCACGGCCTGCCGGTGACGCTCGTGGCGGGCTCGTTCATGCGC
>JBEBGT010000374.1:0-4075 GCA_040081365.1 Candidatus Eiseniibacteriota bacterium
AGGGACGTCACCATGGCGCTCGCGCGCTTCCTGCAGATCTCCGACCTCCACCTGGGCCGGCCATTCGCCTGGCTGCCCCCGGACCGGCGCGACCTGCGCCGTCGGGATCAGCAGTACGCGCTCGAACAGGCCATCAAGCACGCCATCGAGCACGACGTGCACGCCATCCTGGTGCCCGGCGACCTGTTCGACGGTGTGCCGGTCGATACGGGTTCGCTCACGTTCGCGGTGCGCGCGTTCTCGGTGCCGGGTTGCCCGCCGGTGTTCATCGCGCCCGGCAACCACGACCCAGCCTCCAACGACAATGCGGCGTGGAACTCGCGCCTGCAGCAGGCGCGCGGCACGCACTGGCCGTCGCACGTGCACGTGTTCGACTCGCCGCGCTGGAGTGCGGTGCCGCTGGCCACCGTGCCGGGCGTGCGCGTGTGGGGGCGGGCGTTCCTCACCAGCTCGGGCACCATGGACCGGCCGCTCGCCAAGAGCGCGCTCGAAGGCACCTACACGAGCGAGCCCGGCATGCTCGACGTGGCGGTGTTCCACGGTTCGCGCGAAGGGCGTTGCCCGCCGGCGCAGAAGATCACCGCGCCGTTCTCCGATGCCGAGGTCGTGGCGTCGCCGTTCGCGTATCACGCAGTGGGCCACTATCACCAGCGCAGCGAGATCGAGCAGCCCGCGGGCGGCAGCGCGCCGGTGCAGGGCGTGCGTCTGGCCTACGCCGGCTCGCCCGTGGCACTCGACTACACCGAGCCGGGTGAACACGGCGCGGCGCAGATCGTCATGCGCTTCGACGACTCGCAGTGCAACGTCAGTGCGGAGTACATCAAGCTCGATCGCCGCCGCGTGCTGTCGGCGCAGGCGGACGTCACGAGCTGCGCCAGCCCCGAACAGGTCGACCGCCGCATCCTGCACGCGCTCGCCGCGGCCGGCGTGTCGGAGAACGACTTCACGCGCCTCACGCTCATCGGCCGGCTGCTGCCGGGCGTGCGCTGGACGTCGCCCGGGAGCGACGTGTTCGCGCGCGCGTTCCACGTGCGTTGGGACCGCAGCGCCGTGCGCCCGGACCACGACCTCGATGCCATCCGCAAGAGCGAGGGCCGCACCACCGAAGAGCGCTTCGCGCTCGAGATCCTGAAGCAGATGGACGCCGAATCCGACGCCGAGCAGCGCGTGGTGCTCGAACGCGCGCTCTACTACGGGCTCGACGCGTTCCGCGTGCGCGAAGTGCTGCCGCAGTGGGAAGAGGTCGCGGAATGAAGATCCTGCGGCTGCGCATCGACGGCTTCGGCAAGCTGCAGGGCGAATGGACGTTCGCGCCCGACCGCATGAACGTGGTGCTCGACGACAACGAGCGCGGCAAGTCGTCGCTGTTCGCGGCCATCTCGGCGGCACTCTATGGGCTCGACGGCGACCGCCGCACGCACCGGGTGCTCACCCCGCTCGAACGCTGGCGGCCGTGGAACGGCGGCGCGTTCCGCGTGGCGCTCGATGTCGAAACGGCGAACGGCCTGTACACCATCGCGCGCGACTTCGATCGCGGCGTGGTGGCGGTGTTCGATCGCACGGGCAGCGAAGTCACGCCCGAGTTCCTGGAAGGCCGCGACGAGTACCCGGTGGGCAAGAAGCTGCTGGGCCTGGATCTGGCCGAGTTCGAGAAGTGCGCGCTGTTGGCCCAGGGCGACCTGAGCGAAGTGGTGCCCAACGACGAGAAGGCGCGGCGCGCATCCACGCTCAAGAGCCGGCTCGAGAACGCGGCCGACACGCACATCGGTGACACCAACGCGTCCGAGGCGCTACGCGTGCTCGAAGAAGCGCTGCGCCGCTACAACGCGCACGAGCTCGACTTCACGGGCACCATCGACAACGCCATCGACCGGCTGAACGCCAAGCGCGAGTTGATCGAGGTCGACATCCGCGAGACCGACGCCACGCTCATCGTGGCGCAAGCACCGCTCGAGGACCTGCACCAGTTAGCACAGGAAGAACGGCGGCTACAGGAAGTGCTGCGCGACCTCGAGAACGAGCGGCGCGCCGGGCTGGCGGTGGATGTGCGCCGGCAGCTCGAGGATCACGAAGTAGCCATGGCCGAGGTCGCCCGGCTCGAGGCCGAGGCGGCCGAACTTGCCAACTGCGCGGGCCTGCCGGCCAACGCCGAGATCGAGCTGCGCGAGGCCATCGCGCGCCACGAGCAGGACACGCGCGGCATCGAGGGGCTGGAGTCGCGCCGCCGCGACGAACTGGCACGCGAGCGCGAGACCATCGCCAAGGAGCGCGAGGAGCTGGCGGCCTACGACGAGTTCCAGGCCGAGGACGCCGATCGCTGCGTGGCGCAGGCATCCGAGCTGCGCAACCTCATGATGCAGGACGCGCTCCTGCGCCATCAGGTGTTCGAGCTGCGCGACGCGCTCGCCGGCAAGGGTTACGAACCCGAGCAGATCCAGTTCCTGCAGCAGCGCTTCGGCGACCTGCCCGAGGACAGCCAGCGGCTGCTGCGCGCGCAGTCCGAGCTGAACCTGCAGTTCCAGACCGAGTCGGCCATGCTCGAACAGCAGCGTGCCGCGGCCACCGAGACGCTGCGCGCCGTGGACTCCGCGCGCGGTGCACGCCGCACACCGGGCTGGATCCTCATCGCGATCGGCGCGGCTGCCGTGGTGGCCGGTGGCGCCACGCTGGTGCTGAAGGGCGCGGGCACGCTGGCGCTGGTGCTGTTGGGCGTGGGCACGGCCATCGCCGCGATCGGCGGCGCGTTGCTGGGTGCCGCGGCACGCACGCGCGCGGAAGACCGCGACGACGCGCTGTCGCTGTTGGCCGAGGCACAGGGCCGCATCAACGCGCTGCACCGCCGCCGCGCCGAGAACGAAGCCGGTCTGGGCGACCTGGCGCGCATGATGGGCTATCGCGATAGTGTGGATCTGCTGCGCCAGTTCGCCGACTACGCGCGGCTCGTGGAGGACTCGGGCCCGCTGCAGCGCGCGCAGGAGCAGCTCGAGGCCGCGGCCACTCGCCGCCAGCGCATGGTCGAACAGTTGGCGCCGCTGCTCGAGCTCACGGGCGAGACCATGCTCACGCCCGAGCTGCTCGACAAGGTGGCGTACGAAGCGCGGCGCTCGCTGGCCGCCCGTGCGCGGCTGGCCGATCTCGAACGCGGCTTCGGTTGGGTCGAAGAAGAGAAGCGCGTGCTGGAGACCGCCGCCAACGCCATGAAGGAGCGCGCCGTGCGGCTGCTGCAGACCGCGGGCATCTCGTACGACGCCGCGCGCGGTTGGGCGCACCACGTGAACGAGCTCAAGCGCCGCATGGAAGGCCGCGTGCGCTATGGCATGGTGGTGGAGGAACTGATCCCCGCCGCGCGCCGCCGGCTGCATCCTGAACACGAGGTCGCGCAGCGCCGTCGCCAGCTCGAGATGCTCATGGCTGGTGGCGACCTGCCCGCCAACGCACGCTCGTCCGCCGACATCGAGGTCGAGGTCAAGCAAACGCGCAGCAAGCTCGAAGAGACGCAGCGCCGCCGCTCGGACGTGCGTGTGGAAGTCGAAGAGGTGTGGCGCCGCCATGCGCAGCGCCGGCCCGACCTGGGCCACCAGCAGGAGCGCCTGGGTCGCGCCATCGAACGCGCGCGGCGCTTCAAGCAGGCGGTGGAACTGGCGCGCGACACCATCCAGAAGGTCGCCACCGACACGCACCGCAAGTGGGCCGACTTCCTCAACGACCGCGTGGCCGTGATCCTGGGTGCGTTCGGCTCGTCGGTCGAGGGCCTGCGCTTCGGCGAGGACCTCGACTTCTCGGTGCAGATGGACAGCGGGCCGCTGGTGTCGCGCGGCAAGGCGCACCTGCAACTGTCGGCCGGCGCGCGTGACCAGCTCTACCTGGCCGTGCGGCTGGCGATCAGCGAGTTTCTTTCGAAGGGCACCGAACCGCTGCCGTTACTGCTCGACGACGTGTTCGCCACCAGCGACGACGAGCGCCTGCGCGCCGGCATGGGCGCGCTGCTCGAGAGCTTCGGCGCCGGACACCAGCTGTTCCTCACCACCTGCCACCGCGGCCGCATGATCGACCTGCAGCGCACCGAGATCGCCGA
>JBEBGT010000033.1:0-15295 GCA_040081365.1 Candidatus Eiseniibacteriota bacterium
CGGCACGATCGCGAGCGCCTGCTCATCGGGGACCGCGAACGCCGCCGCCGACCCAGCGGCCGCGCGGCCGTCGCCGGGGCGCGCGGTGAGCACGATCGCCCCGAGCAGCGCGGCCACGCCGAGCGTGACCAACCGCCAGTCGCTGCGCGTGCGGAGGTTCATGACGTACTTGAGCACGATCGCGAACGTGCACACGAGCGTCAGCACCAGCCAGCTCTGCGGGTGACCGTAGCCCGACGGGAAGTGCTGGCTCAACATCATGAACAGCACCGGCAGCGTGAGGTAGTGGTTGTGCGTCGAGCGGTACTTGGCGAGCTTGCCCGGGCCTGTATCCACGGGCACGCCGGCACGCGTCTGCGCCAGCATCTTGCGCTGGCCGGGCACGATCACCTCGGCCACGTTCGCCACCATGACCGTGCCGAGCATGGCCCCCGTGAGCAGCCACGCCGCACGTGCCCCGAACACGTGCGTGAGCCCGAACACCGCGGCCACGAGCGCGGCCGCCAGCAGTAGCGTGAGCACTCGGGGCTGCTTGGCGAGCGGCGACCGGCAGGCGCCGTCGTACACGAGCCAGCCCGCCACCAGCGTGCCGAGCGAAACCAGTACCGCCTGCAAGTGCGAGAGCCGGGAGCCCGAGTCCACGAGCAGCGCACGGTCCCCGAACCAGTACACGACCACGAGCAGGAACGCGCCCGAGAGCCACGTGGAGTAGCTCTGCCACATGAACCAGTACAGGTTCCTGGGCATCTCCTCGGGTTTGAGCGAGCGGCGCTTCACGACCTCGTAGAAGCCGCCGCTGTGCACCATCCACAGCTCGCCCTGCACGTCACCCTCACGCGGCTTGGACGGCTTCTCGAGCGACGAGTCCATCCACATGAACAGGAACGAGTCGCCGATCCACATGATCGCGGCGATCACGTGGACCAGGCGGGCCAGTGCGCCGAGCCATTCGAGGACGAGCGGGGGGATGTGCACGGGTGATCAGTCCTCGGGTGGGACCGTCTCGTACACGGGTGCCTCGGCACGCGTCGCGGAGCGGGACTCGGGCGCGCTCCGGCCGTGCGCGGCCTCGGCACGCAGGCGCTCACCGAACTTGCTGTGCCGGCGCGCCACCTCGCGCGCCGCGGCCCCAGTCGGCTTGGGCGGCAACGGATCGGCCAGCACGAGCGTGCCCAGCATCCAGTCCGCGAGCGGCAGCACCACGTTGAAGTTCTTGCCCATGTACACGTGGTGCAGACGGTGATGGTTCTTCATCCACTGGAAGAAGCCCCGGCGCTCGATCCACGCCACGCTCGGCTTGTGCATGAGGTAGTGGAAGCCCTCGTACGACAGGTAGTACGCGAACACGACCGCGGCCACGGTCCACATGATCGTGTTCCACGGCAGCGCCGGCAGCGTCACGAACCGCGACGCCAGCAGCAGTACGGCCCACGGGATCATGTTGAGCCCCACGATGATCGGCGCGGCCCACCACTGGAACGTGAGGGCTTCCTCCTGCTCTTCCTCGTGGACCTCGAACGTGTCGTCGTGCTTGCAGAGCTGGTGGTGCACGAGCGTGTGCGCCGTGAACATCTGCGGCGGCAGCCACGGGCGGTGCAGCCAATAGCGGTGGTACACCCATTCGAACAGGCTGGTCTGGAACACGCCCACGGCCACGGCCGCCGGGATCACGACAAGCAGGTTGTTCACGAGGGCCCCACGGGCGCGGGTGTGCACCGGCCATCCATGCGCCCGAAGGATACCGGGGCCGCTCGCATCCGTGCGCGGCCGGAGCGCAGACTAGCATGCGGAGGCCCCGTGGACGCAACGACATACGGGCGTGTTGGCAGGCGGGGCGCCCGGCCCGGGCGCGGTGGGGCGAGTCCAGCGAGGCGAGCGGTGAGCGCGGCGCGCGGAGTATGCTCGCGGTCCCATGGAGCCACGCACCCACTTCATCCTGTACGTCGAGGACCAGCAGCGCGCCGCGCGGTTCTATGCCGGGGTGCTGGGGCAGGTTCCTCGCCTCGACGTGCCGGGCATGACCGAGTACGACCTGCCTGGCGGCGGCGTGCTGGGCCTGATGCCCGCCGCCGGCATCCGGCGCCTGCTGGGGGCCGAGCTTGGCGAGGATGCGCCGGTACGCGGGGAAGCGCGAGCGGAGTTGTACCTGCACGTGCCCGACGCCGCCTCTTGCCAGCGACGGGCACTGGAACAGGGCGCGCGCGAACTCAGTCCGATGCAGGCGCGCGACTGGGGACACCGCGTGGCCTACGTCCGTGACCCCGACGGTTACATCCTCGCATTCGCCGAGCTCGAGCCCTGAGCACGCTCACTCGTTCGGCAGGTCCTCCTCGGCGGCGGCACCCACGGTAATCTCGTCCATCTCCTCCTCGGGCGACGGCTCCTCGCTGCGCGTGGCGATCACCGGCCGGCGATGGATCACGCCGAGCGCGAAACCGTCGGCGCGCGCCAACTCGAACGCCTTGGTCATGTCGCTCGGGTCGTGCGTGTCGGGCACCATGTAGCTGCGCGTCAGCAACTGGTCGGCGTAGCCCTTGGGCTGGTAGGTCACGCAGCCCGCCAGCACGTGCACGAACGCGAAGCCGGGATACGAGATCGCCTCGCGGAACATCTCGCGCAGGTGCGGCATGTTGCCGGCGTGCGAGCGCGCCACGAAGCCCGCGCCCGACGACAGCACGAGCAGCACCGGGTCCAGCGGCCGGTCTTCAGCACCGGCCAGCCCGCGCTCGCGCTTGGAGTCCATGTCGGTGGTGGGCGAGGCCTGGCCCTTGGTGAGCCCGTAGATGCCGTTGTCGAGCACCGCGTAGGTGAGCGGTACGTCGCGACGCACGGCGTGGGGCAGATGGCCGAGCCCGATGCTGAAACCGTCGCCGTCGCCGCCCACGACCACCGTGGTCATCTCGGGGCGCGCGAGCTTCAAGCCGGTGGCGATCGGCAGCGCTCGGCCGTGGATGGTGTTGAACGAGTACGCCTTCATGTAGCCGGGCAGCCGGCTCGAGCAGCCGATGCCGCTGATCACCGCCAGCCGCTCGGGCGCCACCTCGAGATCGGCCAGCGCCTGGGTGAGCGCCTTCAGCACTCCGAAGTCCCCGCAGCCGGTGCACCAGACCGGCTCGAGTTCGCTGCGCAGGTCCTTGGGTTTCATGAGTTCACCTCGGCGCTCGTGGCCAGCAGCGCGGCAGGAGGGAGCGGGGGCAATGCCACCGCCGGCGTGTCGGCCAGGCGTGCGGCGAGTTCCTCGAGCGACAGCGGCAGGCCGCCGCTCCTGGCGATGCTGCGCACGCCGGTGAGATCGGTGAGTCCCGACAGGTAACGGTGGAACTGGCCCTGGAACGACAGCTCGACCACCGCCATGTCGTGCAGCCCCGCGCGCCAGCGCAGGAACGACGCGAGCGGGAACGGATGCAGGATCTCGGGACAGAACACGCGGTACTCGCGGTGCTCGTTCACGAACTCGCGCAGCATGCCCCAGGTGCTGCCCCACGCCACGATGCCGCGGGTGGCCGCCGGGTCGCCGAACGTGCGCACCCACTCCGAGGTGTCGCGCGCGATGGCGTCCAGCTTCCGGAAGCGCTTCTCGCTCATGGCCTGGTGCGTGTTGGAGTCCGAGCTCGGCCGGCCCATCTCGTCGTGCTCGATGCCGGCGGCGAGGTAAGTGCCGCCCTCGGTGCCCGGCACGCGGAACGGCATCACCACCGGCTCCGCCTGCAGCTTGAAGCGCGCCGGCTCGTCGGAGGCGGTCCACCGCCAGCGCGGCGCGGGGATCACGCGGTCGCTGGCGGCGTCGCGGATCTGGCGGCGCTGCGCGATGTAGGCGTCGCTCAGCACCAGCACCGGCAGCTGGTACTGCTCGGCCAGCTCGAACGCACGATGCATGACGTCGCGCGCATGCACGACATCGAACGCGCCCAGCACGGCGCGCGGGAAGTCGCCATGGCCGCCGTAGATGGCATGGAACAGGTCGGACTGCTCCGTGCGGCTCGGCATGCCGGTGGCGGGCCCCGCGCGCTGGCAGTCCACGACCACGGCCGGCAACTCGGCCATGCTCGCCAGGCCCAGCATCTCGGTCATGAGCGACAGCCCGGGGCCGCTGGTGGCGGTCATGCTCGGCACGCCGCCGAAGCTGGCGCCCAGCACCATGCCGAGCGCGGCGATCTCGTCCTCGGCCTGCACGACGCGGCCACCGGCCGCGGGCAGGTCGTCGATGAGCGTCTCCATGATCTCGGACGACGGCGTGATCGGGTAGCCGGCGAAGAAGCGCAGGCCGGCCGAGATCGAGCCGTGTGCGACGGCCTCGTTGCCGGTCTCCACCATGAGCGGTACGCCGTGGCCGGTGAGCTTCGTGATCGACGGTACGGGCGTGTCCTTGAACACGCGATGGAACGTCACCAGATTGCGCTCGGCCACGCCGGGCCGGTGCGAGAAGCGTGAGCGCAGCGCGGCCTCGGCGAGGCTGTCACTCCAGCCGAGCATCTTGGTGAGCAGCGCCAAGCCCATCATGTTCTTGGGTTCGCCCGCCACCTCGACGCCCTGGTCGAGCGTGGCGAATGGGAAGCGCAGCGGCTCGCGCGTGCTCGTGCCGATCCACGGTGGCATCGCACCCGTGTCGGTGGCCTCGAGCACCACGACGCTGTCGTCGTGCAGGTGCAGCGACCCCTTGAAACGCTTGAGGTCCCCGGTGCGGAAGCACAGCAACACATCGGTGCGGTCACCCTCGTAGCTGACCTCTTCCTCGGCGATGCGCAGCACCACGGCGGACTCGCCGCCGCGGATCTGCGGGCCATAGGACTGCACGAGCATGCCGTACAGGCCCTGGCGGGCGGCCATCTGCAGAAGCAGGTCGCCGACCAACGCGACACCGTCGCCGCCGCTGCCCGCGATCGCCAGGGTGAGGGAGCGCTTGGGCTCGGCGTGGGGCCCGGTGTGAGGCTCGGTGTGCGGAGCCGGCTGGGAGGAATGCGGCTGGGATGGCATGGCTCAAACCCCCGTGGGTTCGCTGATCTCCACCAGCTCCGGCCGCGGCGCGCTGCCGATCCGGTGGAGGATGACGCTGGGACAGATGTCCGAGCACGCTTCCTGACAGCTCGGGCCGTACGCGATGCACATCTCGTGGTCGATGAGGATCGTGCGACCGTCCCAGGTGATGGCACCGGCCGGGCACTTGGACACGCACTTGCGGCACTGCGTGCAGCCCACCTGGCAGGTGGAGCGCACCACCGACTTGCTGTCGACCGCCTTGCACGCGAGTTCGATGCGGCGCGCGCGCGGCACGAAGTGGAACAGGCTCTTGGGGCAGATGGGAACGCACACGCCGCAGCCCGTGCAGGCGGCGGTGTCGACCTGCGCGATGCCGCCCGGGCCGATGTGCAGCGCGTCGAACGGACAGGCGCGCACGCAGTCAGCCAGCCCGAGACAGCCGTTCTTGCACGCCTTGGGTCCGCCGAACACGAGGGCGGCGGCCGCACAGGTCTCGATGCCGGCATAGTGCGCGTCGTCACGCGCGTAGGCACTGGTGCCGTGGCACGTCATGGTGACGACGCGATCCTCCATCGCACCCGCGGCCTTGCCGGTGAGCGCGGCCAGGGCTTCGGCCACCGGCGCGCGGCCCGGGATGCACAGCGACGGCAGCACGTCGGCGTTCTCGACCACGGCCTCGGCGTAGGCCTGGCAACCGGCGTAGCCGCACGCGCCACAGTTGGCGCTCGGTAGCCTGTCGCGCACCTGCTCGACGAGCGGGTTGCTGGGCACCTTGAATCGTTCGGCGGCGATGCCGAGCGCCACACCGAAGCCGACGCCGACCGCGGTGAACACCACGGCGCCGCCCACGGCGATCTGGGCGAGCGGGGGCAGCATGAGCGCGAGCAGGCTCATCGGAAGAAGTCCAGTCCGGAGAAGCCCATGAAGGCGAGCGCGAACAGCCCGGCGAGCGCGAACGCGATCGGCAGGCCCTGAAACGCCTGTGGCACGCGCGCCAGTTCCAGCCGTTCGCGCGCGCACGACATGAGGAACAGCGCCAGCGCGAAGCCCGAGCCCGACCCCAGTGCCAGCGCCATGGCCTCGGCGAAGCTCACCTGTCCCTGCGCGTTCAGGAGCGGCACAGCCAGGATGATGCAGTTGGTGGTGATCAGCACGAGGTACACACCGAAGCTCTTGTGCAGCACGGGATGCGTCTTCCGCAGCATGGTGTCGAGGAACTGCACCACGCACGCCACCGCACCGATGAACACGAGCACCTGCAGGAACCCGAGGTGCATGGGACGCAGCACCCAGGTGTCCATGACCCACGCGAACGCCGCCGTGGCGATCATCACCGCCGTGAACGTGATGCCCATGCCCACCGACGTGCCCACTTTCTTCGAGACGCCGAAGAAGATGCACAGCCCCAGGTAGCGCGTGAACACGAAGTTCTGGATGAGCGCCGAGCTCAGGAACACGCTCACCAGGATCATCCACAACGCCGGCGCGGCCACCGTGCGCAGCGGCGGGTCGGCCACGCGCACGTCGTAGCGCGCCGTGCGGCGCAGCGGGCTCGCCAGCACCAGCGTCACGCCGTGCGCGGCCGGTTCCACCGCGCTCACCGTGAGCGGTGCATCCGGCGCGCTGGCCTCGGCCACGCGGAAGTTGCCGGGAGCGAGGTCGGTGACCGGGGCGTCGAACGTGAGCCGCACGCGATCGGGCGGCTGGACGCGTGCCTTGAGCGTGGGCGCACTCGCGGCGCGCACCGGCGGGGCCAGGCGCGGGACGAACACCAGGCCCAGCACGAGCAGCAGCACCGGCACAAGCGCCTGCGCGCCCGGCGGGAACACTGGCCTGCGCCGATCAGCCATGATGACCTCCACCCGCACTCGCGGCGCGCGGCTTGCCGCCACCACGGCGCTCGAGGTACTGGAAGAACGCCATGAGCAGCGCGATCGTGAAGAACCCGCCGGCCGGCAGCGCGAAGAACAGCAACGGCCGCACGGGCAGGACCGTGAAGCCGAGCAGCGCGCCCGCACCGAGGAGCTCGCGCACGGCACCGATCAGCACGAGCGCGACGAGGAATCCGAGCCCCATGCCGAGACCGTCGAAGAACGTCGGCACGAGCGGCTGGCGCGACGCGAACACCTCGAGCCGCGAGATGATGATGGCGAACGCCACGATGAGCTTCACGTACAGGCCCACCTGCGCGTAGAGCGCCGGGGCGAACGCCGCGAGCGCCATGTCGATGGCACTCACCCAGACCGCGATGATGATGGTGTAGACCGGGATGCGCACGCGGGGGTGGATCGCGTTGCGCGCCAGCGTCACCGTGACGCTCGACAGCACCTGCACCGCCAGCACGGCGATGCCGAGGATGATGCCGTTCGCCACCGTCGTGGTGACGGCGACCGCCGGACACAGCGACAGCGCCAGCCGGAACACCGGATTCTCGTGCACGATGCCGTTGACGAGCAGCGCCCAGGCACCGGGCGGCTGCTCGACCGGCAGGGTGGGAGCCGCGCTCATGACGTGCCCTCCAGCCAGGGTCGGACCAGCGCCCAGCGGCGCCGGAAGTGTTCGATGGTGCGCTTCACGCCGCTCGTGAGCGCACGGCTCGAGATGGTCGCGCCGGTCACCGCGTGCACCGGCTGCGCGGACTCGCGCGCCAGCAGTGCGGCGTGCGCCTGCTGCCACGGGCCCGGCTCGGTGTTCGCGAGCGCGGCCAGTGCGGCGCGCCAGTCCTCGGGCAACGGATCGCGCGTCACGTCGAGCCGGGCGATGCTGGCGCTGTCGCGGCCCAGGTACTGGCCCAGGAAGGCGCGCGTCGCCACTTCGGCGCCGAGCCCCGGGTCCTCCTCGTGCTCCAGCACGCGCACGCCGCACACCGTGAACTGCGCGTCGAGTGCCACGAAGAAGCGGATGCGGTTCTTGTAGCCGCGCGACTCGCCCTCGAGCACGAAGCCGCGCGGGGCGGCCGGCGTGCCGGCCACGAACATGCGACCGAGCGGGGTGAGCGTGCGCACTTCACCCGGCGCGCTCGAGCGTGGCGTGCCGTCGAGCGTGAACGCCTGCTCGCGCGCGGCCCCGTGCTCGTCGCCCCAGGTGCTGGCGCGGTACACCACCGCGTCGTGCGCGGCGTCGAGCGACTGTTCGACCACCAGTAGCGGTTCGCCTTCTCGTAGCGACAGGAGCTCGCCCAGTGCCCGGCGTTCGCCGGCGAGCCGGCCCGCCGCCTCGATGCGCTCGGTACCCACGTACACGCCACCCAGCACGACGCCGCCCAGCAGGCAGACCACCGTGAGGTTGAAGGCGATGCGCGCCACCTCGGCGGGACTCGGGCGCTCACGCGGGACGCCGTCGATGTGGACCAGTTCGCTCATGATGGCGTCCCCGCGAGTTGCACGCGCCGGCGCCGGAACATGGAATCCAGCGCGGGCACCAGTGCGTTGGCGATCAGGATGGCGTAGCAGATGCCCTCGGGATATCCGCCCCAGCGGCGGATCATGCCGGTGAGCAGGCCCACGAGGAGGCCGAACACGATCTGCCCGCGCGGCGTGGTGGGCGAGGTCACGTAGTCGGTGGCCATGAAGAACGCCCCGAGCCACAACCCGCCTGTGAACAGGTGGAAGCCGGCGGCGCCGGATCCGAGCGTGGCGAGGAGCAATCCGGCGAACACGGCGAGCGGCGTGGTGAGCGAGATGATGCGGCGCGCCAACAGCACGACGGCACCCAGCGCGATGAACAGCGCGCTCACCTCACCCAGCGAGCCGCCGCGGAAGCCCAGCGTGAGCGCGCTCCACGGCCCGCCCGGAGCCTGCAGTGCGGCGAAGCCGGCGGCGAGACCGTGTTCCTTGGCGAGTGCCAGCGGCGTGGCGGCGGTCACGGCGTCGAGGGGCGCGCCGAAGCCCGCGCGCGCGGCGATCCAGGCACCCGTCATGGGCAAGGGGAAGCTGGCCATCAAGAAGGCCCGGCCGAGCAGTGCGGGGTTGAAGAGGTTGAACCCCAGGCCACCGAACACCATCTTGCCGATCCCGATCGCGAACGCGCCGCCCAGGAGCGCCTGCCACCACGGCAGCGAGGGCGGCAGCGTCATGGCGAGCAGCAGTCCGGTGCAGAACGCGCTGCCATCGTGGATCGACGACCTCCGGCCCAGCGCGCGCGCCGCGAACGCCTCGCTCGCCACCGCCCCGGCGATGCAGCCGGCGAGCACGAGCAGCGCGGGCAGCCCGAACACGTACACGCCCCACAGCGCGGCCGGGGCGAGTGTGGCGTTCACCGTCCACATGATGCGCGCCGTGTGCTCGGCCGCGTGCAGGTGCGGACCGGGCGTGAGCACGAACTCCGGGGCGGGCGGGGGCACCGTCGTGGCGCTCATCGCCGGGCTCCGATTTCGGCGGCGCGGCGCAGCGCGCCCTTGGCCACCTGCATGAACTGCACGAGCGGCCGGCCCGACGGGCAGACGTAGCTGCAGCAGCCGCACTCGTAGCAGTCGAGCGCGCCATAGCGTTCGGTGTCGAGTGTGCGGCCGGCTTCCACGCGCACCGACACCTGGTCGGGTTCGAGTCCGAGCGGGCAGGCGTCCAGGCAGCGCGCGCAGCGGATGCAGGCATCGTAGCCATCTTCCAGCGGGCCCTTGCCCGTGAGCACCACCAGGCCGTTCATGCCCTTCACGAGCGGTACATCGAGTCGTGGCAGGGTGCGGCCCATCATGGGGCCGCCGGCCACGAGCCGGCGCGCATCGCCCACCATGCCGCCGCATGCCTCGACCAGCGCCGTGAGCGCCGTGCCGAGCGGCGCGACGAGGTTGCGCGGTTGCTTCACACCGGGGCCGGTCACCGTGACGACGCGATCGAGCAGCGGTCGCTGCTCGCGCAGCGCGTCGCGCACGGCCAGCGCCGTGGCCACGTTCTGCACCAGCACGCCGACGGCGGCCGGTAGTTGGCGCGGCGGCACCGTGCGGCCGGTGGTGGCATGCACCAGCTGGCGCTCGGCGCCCTGCGGGTAGCGCGCCACGCACGGTGCGATCTTCACTTCGATCGCGCCGGTCCACACCTGCCCAGCGGCGGCGCGCAGCGCGGCGATGGCGTCGGGCTTGTCGGACTCGACACCGATGACCACGCGCATGGCTCCCGTGACGCGTGCCAGTGCCAAGGCGCCCTCGACGATCTCGCACGGCCACGCCAGCATGAGCCGGTGGTCGCTGGTGAGGTAGGGCTCGCACTCGGCGCCGTTCAGCACCAGCGTGTCGACGGCCGCCTTGGCGGCCGACTCCAGTTTGCGCCAGGTGGGGAAGGCCGCGCCGCCGAGCCCGACGATGCCGGCGTCGCGGATGCGCGCGAGTGCCTCCTCGCGGGGCAGGCTCGTCCACGTGGCGTCGAGCGTGTATTCGAGTTCGGGGCCCGCGGCCGCGTCGGCCACGATCGCGATCGCGGGCGCGATGCCGAGCGTGGGATGCGGGCGCTTGTCGAACGGGCGGATCTTGCCGCTGATGCTGGCGTGCAGCGGCACGCCGGTGGCGCCGCCGTCGGCGATCTTCTGGCCGCGCCGCACGAGTTCGCCCTTCTTGACGAGGGGTGTGGCCGGTTCACCCAGGTGCTGCTGCAACGGCAGCACGACCTCGCTCGGCGGGTCCACCCGTTCGATGGCGCGGCCGGACGTCGCCTCCTTGTGCGGATCGGGATGCACGCCGCCACGGCCGAACGTGCTCGGCGGCGGCGTGAGCCCGGGCGCGTGGCTCATGCCAGCCACTCGACCGAGGTGACGTCACTCAGGCAGGCGGTGCCCTCGCGGCCGAGGAGGAACGCCAGCGTGGAGCCGGTGTCGCTGTCGATGCCGCTACGCGCGACCACGGTGGCGGAACGCCGCGCGTGCGCGGGCAGACCCGCGCGCGCATCGAGCAGGTGCCCGACGCGTTCGCCGTCCAGCACCACGGCGTGTTCGGAGTTGGAACTGGTGGCCACGGCTTCATCGCACAGCGTCAGCACGCGCGTCACCTCGCCGGTCTCGGGATGCAGCACGCCGATGCGCCAGCCCTGCGAGCCCGCGTCGGGCGTGCCGAGTGCGTACACGTTGCGGCCCACATCGACGAGGCCCGAGCGCACGCCGTGCGAGCGCAGCGCGGCCACCGCCTGGTCGACCGCGAAACCCTTGCCGATCGAGCCCAGGTCGAGCGCGGCGCCGGCCTTCGACAATCCGAGTGTGCCCGCCGCGTCGTCGATGACGATGTGACGTGCCCCGAGGCTCGCCAGCACGGCCGCGCGCTCGCGGTCGCTCGGCTGATGCGCATGGCCCGAACCATAGAAGCCGTAGAGCCGCATGAGCGGTAGCACGGTGGGGTCGTACACGCCGTTCGTGGCCAGCGCCGCGTCGCGCGCGCGCGCCACCACGTGACGGAGCGCGGCACTCACGGGCACGGCCTCGCGGCCCGCCATGGCATTCACGCGCGACAGTTCGCTGTCGGCGCGGTGCACGCTCATCTGGGCGTCGACTGCCGCGATGGCGGCGAACGCACGGCCGATGGCGCGCTCGGCCGCGCCGGGCTGCTCGTGCTGCGCCACGATGCGGATCCAGGTGCCGAGCCCCGGGCGAGAGCTCTCGAGCCGCTGCGGGGCGTGGGTGAGCTGGCGGCCGGACTCCGGGGTGAGGAACGGTGCGAACAGTGCCGCACCGCCGAGCGCACCCAGGCCGGTGAGGAAGCGCCGCCGTCCGCGACGGTCGCCGGCGGGTTCGGCCTGGACTCGCGCTGCGGGGATCTGGTTACGGCTCACCGCCATGTCGGACGTCCTCCCTGGAGACGGCCCGCGGCCGGCTCGGACCTGTGCTGGAGCTACCCGATGGAGTCGCGATCGCTCGCGCCCGGCCCGCCGGCTGAGCCGTTCGCTCACCGGGGGCCAGAGCCGCGGTCCGGTGGGTGATTCGCGTATCGGACCGCCGCTCGCGGTAAGCCCCTTGCATAGGTCATGCGAGGACGACGAACGAATCGTGCGGACGGACACGCGCACGACCCCGGCAACGCCACTCGACAGGGAGGGGAATCCAGATGGGCCATCTACCGGAGTTCTATGTCGATCAAGACCTTTGCACGGAATGCGGGGACTGCATCAAGTTGATCCCGCAGGCGTTCCGGAAGGCCGAAGATGAAGAGGTGGCGGAGGTTCACAACTGGCAGTTGGACGAGTCCGCCATGCCAAAAGTTCAGCAAATGATGACGGACTGTCCGGGCAAGGCCATCCTCTGGCGTAAGCCTTGAGTACCATATGAGAACCCTCGAACCCCGCCAGCTCATGATGGAGTCCTCGCTCGACCTGCGCGGGGACGGGAAGGCGGGAGGCGGCCTGGTGCTCGCCTTCCAGTCCCTCGCGGCACTCCTGTCGAGCTTCCCCGAGATGCACGTCCAGGAATGGCCGTTCTTCGGCAGCGCCCGGCGCGGGGCGAACATCCGTTCGTTCCTGCGTGTGAGCGGCCGCCCGATCGCGCTGGGGTGCGAGGTCACGCGCCCGGCGATCACGCTGCTCATGGACGAGGCCGCGGGCCGCACGGTCGACTTCGCCGAGGGCGTGCCACATGGCGGCACGTTCGTGCTCAACACGCGGCGCTCGCCCGAGGAATGCGCCAGTCACTTCCATCTCTCGGGCCGGGTGCTGTGCGTGCCCGGCGATGACATCGGCACCAAGCACCTGGGGCACGCCATCGGCAACATCTCCGCGTACGTGGCGATGACCGAGGCGATCGGCGGTCTGCCGTGGGAGCGCGTGGTCGACACGTTCCTGGGGCAGCTGCGCAAGCGTCGCATTCCCGAGATGCTGTGCGAGAAGAACCGCGCCGCGCTCGAGGCCACGCGGGCCAGCCTGCGCACGGGCACGTTCGACTGTGCGCGCCCGGGCGATCACGGCAGCACGCGCTTCGAAGGCTACGGTGATCTGCCGCTGGGTGCGCAGACCGCACTGCGCACGTCCAAGGCCAACCACACCTCGAGCTTCGCACGCAGCGGGTTCCGGCTGCTGTTCGCCGACCCCGACACGCGCTGCACGGGCTGTTCGCACTGCATCACGAACTGCCCCGAGGGCATCATCCGCTTCGAGCCGGACGCCGAGCGCGGCGTGCTCGTGAAGGGCGCCGATGTCAGCGCCTTCTGCAAACTGTGCGGCGAGTGCGTCGCGGTCTGCCCCGAGAAACTCTTCTCCGAGGGCAGCTACGAGGAAGTCTGGGACGAGGCCGGTCCCGCGGAGGTCACGAGATGAACACCATCACGGAGGCGGGCACGCCCGCCCGTCACACGCGCACGCCTTCGGGTGAGCGCTATGACGATGTGCTGGACCTGTCGAAGGTGCGCTCCGCGCACGTGCCGCTCTACGACAGCCGCGAGGAGGTGACGGCCGACGGCAACACGGCCGCCGCGCTCGCGACGTTGCAGATGTGGCGCACGCTCATCGTGCCGGGGTTCCCGATCACGCCCTCGACCAAGTTCCTCGAGTACATCGCCGCCAAGGTGTCGTCGCAGCCGGGCACGCCGCGACGCGTGAAACTGCTCGAGGCCGAGCATGCGGTGGCGGACTACATGGTGGGCGGTGCGGCCGCCTGCCGGGACCTCATCTTCGCCACGGCCACCAGTTCGGTGGGGCTCGACCACATGACCGAGACCACGCGTTCCCTAGGAGCCTCGGGCCTCGGCAATGTGATGATCGTCGATGTCTACCGGGCCACGGCCAACTTCCCGCTGTGCATCGAGGGCGATCCGTCGGACGCCATGGCGCACCGCGACGACGGTTTCATCCAGATCTGCGCGCGCGGCAAGCAGCAGATCTACGACACCGTCATGCAGGCGCCCTGCCTGGGCATGCAGCCCGACATCATGACGCCCACGATGCCGGGCTACTACGGCATCAAGGACAGCCATCGCAGCGCACGCTTCACGGTCGAACCCGATCGTGACGTGCACGCGTTCCAGGACACGTGGATCCGGCCGTGCGAACTGCCGGGCACGCTGAACGGCGACACGGCCATGGGCAACTGCGTCACCTCGCGGCACTTCCAAGGCTTCAAGATCGCCCAGAAGCGCCGCATCGAGAACGTGCTCGAGGTTCTGCCCAAGATCGGAGCGGACTTCGAGAAGCGCTTCGGCCGGCCCGGCCTGGCCTTCTTCGACGAAGTCGGCTTCGACCCACCCGGGCCGGTCGACATCGCGGTGGTGAGCATGGGGCCGGACTTCGGCACCTTCGAGGCCCTGCGCGAGAAGTGGTCGCACGAGCGGGGCTTGCGCGTGGCGGGCATCGCCATGCGGCTCATCACGCCGTTCCCGTCGGTGGCCGTGGCCGCCAAGCTGGCGCGCGCCAAGGTCGTGCTGGTGGTGAACCAGGCCCATCACTCGGGACGCGGGCATCTCACGCTCGATGTGGCCGACGCACTCGAAGGCCAGGTGTCGCGGCCCCGCATCCTGGCGGCGTTCGCCGGCATGGGTGGGGCGGATGTGTCCGAGTCGACGTGGGAAGCCATGCTCGACGAAGCGGCGTGCGCGGTGTCGCAGCCGACCTCACCGGCGTCCGCGCAACCGTGGATGGTGTTCCACGAAGGAGCCCGGCTATGAGCGGCTACAAGGAGACTGCGCTTAAAGAAAGCTGCTTCCGCCCGGGGTCCACGCTGTGCCCCGGTTGCATGGAGTCGGTGGCGTTCCAGAACATCGGCCGCGTCACGGACAACGGCATCAAGACGGTGTTCTCGATCGGCACGTCGTGCGCCGAGGTCTCGACGCTGGCGTTCCCGCATGTCGTGGCCTGGGGCCGCGGCGAGGCGCCGCCGGACGACTTCGCCAAGTCGTTCAGCATCCTGCACAACGTGTTCGAATCGGCGCCCACACTGGCCGAGGCGACACGCGACGTGGCCGACGCGCTCACGAGCGTGGGTGCGATGAAGGAGAAGGTGCAGGTACTGAGCGTGTCGGGGGATGGCGGCGCGCTGTCGATCGGACTGCGCACGCTGCTGCACACGATCCATCGCCGCACGCGCGTCACGATCATCGTGCTGGTGAACGAGATCTTCGCCAACACGGGGTTCCAGTACAGCCCCGCCACGATGCCGTTCGCCGACACCAGCACCACGCCGGCCGGGACCATGCCGGGCAACATGAACCCGCCGCTCGACTACATCCACCTGGCCATCGCGGCCGGGGCGGGCCTGGTGGCGCAGTTGTCGCCCGCGCACGGCAAGCTGTTCGTGAAGACCATCGAGCGTTCGCGGGAATGCGAGGGCACGGCGGTGATCTTCATTCCGGCGCCGTGCAGCAGCGGTGGGAAGTACGAGGACGGCCAGACGGTCGAGTTGGCCCTGCTCGACGAGACCC
>JBEBGT010000375.1:0-4069 GCA_040081365.1 Candidatus Eiseniibacteriota bacterium
GTGGCCCCGCACACGCACGACACCGAGCGCATGTTCGGCGCGGCCGAGTTCGCGCGCATGAAGCCGGGGGCGCGCTTCATCAACCTGGGGCGCGGCGCTCTGGTCGACGAAGCCGCGCTCGTGGCCGCGCTGCGCTCGGGCCGGCTCGCGGGTGCATCGCTCGATGTTTTCGAGGAAGAACCACTGCCCTCCGCGAGCCCGTTGTGGGACTTTCCCCAAGTCGTCCTCACGCCGCACGTCTCGGGGCTGGGCCCGCGCTACTGGGAGAGAGCCATGGAGCAGTTCACCGACAACCTGCGCCGCTTCTTGGCGGGCCAACCGCTCGTGAACGTGGTCGACAAGCGGGCGGGGTACTGAGATGAGCACGCGTCCCACGCGCACGCTGGGCGTGCTGCTGGCCGGCGGCCGCGGCGCGCGCCTGGGTGGCGAGCGCCCCAAGGCGCTGGCCGACTGCGGCGGCCGCACGCTGCTCGCCCGTGCGCTCGCCACGCTCGGCTCGCTCACCGATCCCGTGGTCGTGGTGGCCCCGGCGGGCATGCCGCTGCCGGTGAGTGCGGCGCAGCGCGTGGCCGACATGCCGGGTGCCGAGGGCCCGCTCGCCGGCATGATCGCCGGACTCGGCTCGCGGCGCTTCGAGGAGGCCCTGGTGCTGGCGGTCGACCTGCCGCTCGTCACGTGCGCCACGCTCGCCGCGTTGCGCGCACGGCGCGGCGACGCGCTCGCGGTGCTCGCCGCCCCGGGCGGGATCCCGCAGCCGCTCGCCGCCTGGTTCGGCCCGCGCGCGTTTGGAGCTTTGGCCGAAGCGCTGCGCGCCGGCGAGCGCTCGGTGACGCGTGCGGTGCTCGCCCTGGACCCGGTGGTCGTCGCCGACGCCGAACTCGCCGGCTGGCCAGGCGGGCTCGAGGCGTGGCTCAACGTGAACACGCCCGAAGAGCTGGCCGAGGCTGGTCGCAGGTTCACGCAGGGGAGTGCGGCGTGAGCCTGCCGAGCCCCGCCAACGCCGCCACCGACCCGCGCGTACTGAGCCAGGCGCACGCCGCGCTCAATGTGATCACGCCGGGTTCGCGCGCGTTCTGGTTCTCCGACACCGACGCCATGGCGGCGCGCGCGCGGGTGCTGGTCGAGGCTCTCGCGCCACTTTCGCCACGCATCGCCTATGCACTCAAGGCCAACGGGTTACCGTGTGTCGCTCGCGTGATGCGCGAAGCCGGCCTGCATGCCGATGCCGGCTCGCTCGGCGAGCTCGAACTGGCCCGCTCGGCCGGCTTCGACGCGGCGCATCGCACGCTCTCGGGCAACGGCCGCACACCCGAAGAAGCGGCGTGGGTGGCCGAGCACGGCGTGGCGTGCGTGAGTGTGGATCAGCCCGGCGAACTCGACCTGCTCCAACGTGCTGCGGCGGCGCGCGACGTGCGCATCGAGGTGGCGCTGCGCGCCAATCCGGGGATCCTCGCGGGCGGGCACCGGCACATCGCTACCGGACACAGTCACAGCAAGTTCGGGATGTCGGTGAAGCAGGCACTCGAAGCGTTCGCGAGTGGCTCGCGCTGGCCGCATCTGGGCGTGCGCGGACTCCACCTGCACGTCGGTTCGCAGATCGATTCCGCGGCACCGCTCATAGCGGCCGCGCGTCTGGCACTCGAGCTGGCGGCCGAGTCCGCACGAGCGGGTGCCCCGCTCACGAGCATCAACCTGGGTGGCGGCTTCGCGGTCGACTATGCCGGGCAGGGCGGCGAGCTCGATCTGGCCGGCTACGCGCGAGCGATCGCCGCACTGCCGGGAGCGAGCTCGGTGCGCTGGTGCTTCGAGCCCGGGCGCTGGCTGGTCGCGCCGGCGGGTGCCCTCGTGACCGAAGTGCTGTGGGACAAATCGCGCGACGACCCCGACGGCACGCATCGCTTCGTCGTGCTCGCGGCGGGCATGAACGACCTGCTGCGCCCGGCGCTCTACGGCGCGCGGCATCGCGTGCTGGTGTTGGCCACCGCTCGCGCCGACGATGCTGGGGTGATCGTGGCCGGGCCCGCGGAGCATTCGACGAGTGCGGCACCCGCGGGCTGGTCCCCGGCCGACATCGTGGGGCCGGTGTGCGAATCGTCGGACCTGTTTGCGACTTCGGTACCCTTGCCACCGCTCGCCAGCGGTGCTCTGCTGGCTTTGCTCGACACTGGAGCCTATGGCTCCACGATGTCATCCAACTACAATGGTCGTGGGCGTTTGGCCGAGGTCGCTCAGGTGAAGGGCGAACTCGTGCTGGCACGCGCGGCCGAGTCGGTGCGGGTTCGGCTCGATGGCGAGCACGAACGACCACTCGACTCTCCGGCCACGCGCCAGAAGGCGGTACCTCGATGAGCACGGAACCCGGCTCGACCGTGGCAGGCAGTTTCTCGCAGCTCGAAGCCAGCGTGAGCGGCGGCTTCACCGGCACGCGGCTCTCGGGTGTCACCGTGCGTCCGGGCGAACGCACGCTGGAGTTCGCGCTCGAGTTCCCTGCCGCCCAAGGCGAAGCGGTGCGCGTCGCGCTCATCCGCGTGAGCGAGGTGGCGTGGATCGAGTTCGAGCCGCGCGACCCCAAGGCGGGGGGCAAGAAGGTGACGATGGCGATCGAGAGCACCGTGCTCGATGCCGCCGCGGTGGGTGCCGCGGCGTTCCCCGCGATCCCCGCGGGCGGCTTCGCACACCGGCTGCACGCCCAGGGCACCGACGGCGCACTCTGCTTCGCGGCCGGTTCAGCAGCGCTCGAGTGGCGGGTCGAACCGCCGGCCGGCAGCGAGGGCTAGTCCCGCACGGCCCGCTCGGGGCCGGGTCGTTTGTTCGCGAGCGTGTTCGCCGGCCGGCGCCGCGCGGAAGCGGCCCGCGGTCTTGACACCCCCCGGTCCACCCGCCGAGACTGCCTTGTCCGGCCGCGCGCTCGCGCGCAGCCGCCCTCCGCGCCGCGCCCCATCCTCGCGTTGCGGACACGCTCGCTTGTGAAATAAGGCGCAAGGCACGGCTCGTGTGCGCGTAGTCCGCGCGCGACCCCCGAGCGTCATGACGCTTGCCACGACGCTTCACTATAGAAAGAGGTGCGCGGTGCTCCAGGTCGTCTGCATCAAGCAGGTGCCCGACACCGAGACGCGCGTGAAGGTGGCCGCCGATGGCCGCACGCTCGATCCCGCCGGTGTCACGATGGTGCTCAATCCGTACGACGAGTTCGCGGTCGAGGCCGCGCTGCGCGTGAAGGAACAGCTGGCGGCCGGTGAGGTCGTGGTGGTGTCGCTCGGCGCGGCCGGCGTGCAGAGCACGCTGCGCAACGCGCTCGCCATGGGCGCGGACCGCGCCATCCACTTGAAGACCGATGTCGCCGCGCCCGATGCGCTGGCGGTGGCGAAGGCGCTGGCCGAGGCGGTGAAGGGGTTGGACGCCGGCATCGTGTGGCTCGGCAAGCAGGCCGCCGACGACGACGGCGCGCAGGTGGGCCCGATGCTGGCCACGCTGCTCGGCCGGCCGTGCGTGACGGTCGTGGCCAAGTTCGAGCTCGCGGGCACGACCGCCAAGGTCGAGCGCGAGATCGAGGGCGGCCGCGAGCAGATCGAGGTGCCGCTGCCCGCGGTGTTCACCACCGACAAGGGGCTCAACGAGCCGCGCTTCGCATCGTTGAAGGGCATCATGGCCGCCAAGAAGAAGACCATCGAGGAGCGCGCGGTCGATCTGGGCGCGCCGAACCTCGAACGCCTCGCACTCGAGTTGCCGCCGCCGCGGAAGGGCGGGCGCATCGTGGGCGAAGGCGTGGGCGCGGTGGCCGAACTGGTGCGCGCGCTGCACGAGGAAGCCAAGGTCCTCTGACGCTTCGACCTCGACCTGGTGCGCGCTTGTCGCGCCCGGTCACGTCTCGAACTTCGACATCGAAGGAGCTGAACATGAGCATCCTCGTGTACGTGGAACAGCGCGACGGCGCGGTCCGGCCGGTGTCGCGCGAAGCACTCGGAGAAGCGACGCGGCTGGCCGCCACGCTGGGCGGGCCGGTCACGGCCGTGCTGTGCGGCGCGTCGGATGCCGGTGCCGCCGCACTCGGTGAGTACGGCGCCGAGAA
>JBEBGT010000376.1:0-4060 GCA_040081365.1 Candidatus Eiseniibacteriota bacterium
GTTCAGGAACGAGCCTCCGGACGGTGCCGGGGCGGGATCGGGTGTCTGGGTGGGAGCGCTCATGCGGACCCGCACTCTAGAACGTTCGTCCGTACTTCGCATGCCGCATGCGCGGACTACAGGCGCACACGCGCGGGCCGCACACACGAACGCCCAGGTGGCGGGGAGCACACCCGGGCGGCGTGGGTTCGGCTGGCAACGGTGAGCCGGCGATCAGGCCACGTCGCGCGTGAGCATGGCGTCGAAGCGGCGGATGAAGTCCTGCGCCCGGTGCACTTCCTCGGTCGCCGGCAGCAGGATGACGCGGGCCTCAGCGGCGCGGTCGTCACGGGCCATGGACTCGATCTCACCGAACAGGATCGTGCAACCGCCCGCCCCGATCGTGGCGCACATACCTTTCAGCCCGTGCGACTCGAACTCCACCCGGCGCGCCTCGCCGGAGTCGAACGCCTGGGCCAGACGCTCGAGCCGGGTGGGCACGTCGTGCATGAACGTCTGCAACAGCGACGAGCGCAGCGCGGGCAGGCCCATGCAGGCGTTGTCTAGCTGCTCGAGGTCGACCGCCGGACCGTCCGGGATCACCGGGATCTCGATCTCGACGGGCTCGAAGCGGATGCTGCGCGTGGCCGGCCGTGACGAGGTGGACACCGTGGCCGGTGCCTCGAACGACGACGACACCACGGTCAGCTTGGGCGGCGAGCTGGGCGACGCTTCGGCATCGAGGCTGCGCCCGTCGCGCGACGTGTACTTCTCGACCGTCTGTGTGAGGTGCTCCAACTGCACGGGCTTGCCCAGCACGTCATCCATGCCGGCGGCCAGACAGCGGTCACGATCCGGCTTGTGGTCGGCATTGGCCGTGAGCCCGATGATGGGCGTGCGCCACGCCCCACGCTCACGCGCCCGGATCGCGGACGTGGTGCGGCAGCCGTCCAGGTCGGGCATCTGCATGTCCATGAGGATGAGGTCCCAGCGGTCGTTCTCGGTCAGTTCGATCGCGCGCCGGCCGCTGTTGGCGACCTCGACGTTGTAGCCGACGCGATGGAGCGCACTGGTGGTGACCAACTGGTTCACCGGGTCGTCATCGACGAGCAGCAGCCGCAGCTTGCCGCGCCGGGCCTCGGCGAGGAAGTGGCGCGTGACGAGGGGACGATCCTGGTGCGGCACGCCATCATGGCCCGGGCGCAGGATCTCGGCGAGCGCTTCGTACAACTGGGCCGGATCGAGCGGCTTCATGAGATAGGCCGCGAACCCGGCCGCCTTCACGCGGCCGCCGTCACCGGGCCGGCCGACATTCGTGATCATCACCAGATGCATGGCGTCCAGGTCGCCGTCGGCGCGGATCGCCTGCCCCAGTTCCTCGCCATCGAGCATCTCCAGATGGCGGTCGAGCACGGCGACGGCGAAGGGCTCACCCTGTGCAGCGGCCTCATGCACCATGCGCAGCGCCTCGGGTCCGTTCTCGGCACGGGCGACGTCACAACCCCAGGCCTGCAGCACCTCGAGCAGCGGCTCGCGGTCGCCGGGGTTGCCGTCGGCGACCAGCACCTTCACGCCGCGCAACGCCACTTCGGTGGTGGCCGTGCTCGCGCCACCCACCATGAGCGGCTGCTTCTTCAGCTTCAGGCGGAACCAGAACGTGCTGCCCTCTCCCGGCGCGCTCGTCACGCCCATCTCGCCGCCCATCGCCTCGATGAGCCGGCGCGAGATGGCGAGCCCCAGCCCCGATCCGCCGAAACGGCGCGCGATGCTGGCATCGGCTTGCGCGTAGGGCTCGAACAGCGACGGCAACGCCGCCGCGTCGATGCCGACGCCGGTGTCCTTCACCTGGAACAGCAGCGTGACCTCGTCATCGTCCTCGGCCTCGCGGTCGATGGTGAGGTTCACGGTGCCGCGCTCGGTGAACTTCACGGCGTTGGAGCCGAGGTTCAACAGCACCTGACGCACCCGGCCGGGGTCGCCCTGCAGGCGCGACGGCACCACGGCGGTGATGCGGGCGTCGAAGCGCAGCCCCTTGGCCTCGGCCAGCGGCACCAGCACGCTCGCCACCTGATCGGTGGTCACGCGCAGGTCGAAGTCCAGCTTCTCGACGGGCATGCGGCCCGCCTCGAGTCGCGAGTAGTCGAGCGTGTCGTTGATGAGCGCCAGCAGCGTCTGGGTGCTGTGCTGGATCAGCTCGACCAGGCGGCGCGATTCCGCCGGCAGTTCGCCCTGCAAGAGCAGGTTCGTCATGCCGATCACGCCGTTCATGGGCGTGCGGATCTCATGGCTCATGGTCGAGAGCACGTCACCCTTCACCTGGGCCGCGGCGCGCGCCTCGGCCAGGCTGTGCTCGAGAGCGGAGACGCGCGGGCTGTCGCCAACCGCGGGGCTCGAACCGGGCGCGGTGGCGATGCGCCGGCGGGCCACGCCCACCAGATAGCGATCGCCGTCGGGACTCTCGACCGCGCGCAGGCGCACGTCGGTCTCGACGATGCTGCCATCGGTGTGCACGACCGGCAGCACGCGGTCGAGCGTGCCCGAACCCGCACGCTGCAATCGCAGGAACGCGCGCACCGCACCCGGCACCGCTTCGGGCGCGAGCCACTGCAGGCAGGGCGTGCCGACCTGGTCCTTCACGCGGCGACCGGTGAAGAGTTCGAACGCCGAGGACGCCCACACCAGACGGCCCCACGGATCGATGCTGAACACCAGGTCCGGAGACGCTTCGAGGACTTCGCGCAGGCCGATGGCCGGCGCGAATGTGGGGACGCCGGATCGCTGGGAACGCGGACGGTCGTTCATGTCGCCTCTCATAGGCTCGTGATCCCCCGGTGGCGGACGTACCTGTCCGCGACTTGGATGGTCCGGGGGATGCTCGGGTGGGGTATCGACCCCGGAGTGCCGGCGCTTGAGTGCTGAACGCACGCCCGATACCGGGCGTGCGCCAGAAGTCGCCCGGCCGGCCCGCTGGGCACGGCGCGATGTTCCGGCTACCGGCAGCGCCTGCCGGAAGTTCGCGCCTCGCCGCCACGCCCACGTCCGAGCAGCCACCGGCAAAGCGTTGCGAATGCATGCGCGTCGGCCCAGCGCAAGCGTGGCACCTGCCTTGCGGTGCCCCATCGGGTCCGCTGCGCCCGCATGACGTGGGCGCGATCGAGAGCCCCTCTGGAGGTCCGTTCCATGGAACGCCACACTCGTCTGGCCGTCGCGCTCGCAGCCGCCGCCATCGTCGTGTTCACCGCCGTCGGCGCCACCACGCATGGTAGCGCGCCCGCGCCGGCTGCCAAGTCCGTTCATGCCACCGAAAAGCACTCCGCCAAGTCCACCGCGGCCGCCGCCGCGGCCCGGCCGAGCGAGAACGCCACGCGCCCCTGGCCCGAGTTGCTGCAGGGCAACAAGCGCTTTGTCGCGGGCGAGCACCTGGTGCGCCCCGTGCGCGACCTGCGCGAGGAACTCGCGAACGGCCAGCACCCGGATGTCATCGTGCTCACTTGTTCGGACAGTCGCCTGTCTCCCGAGTGGATCTTCGACCAGACGCTGGGCGAGTTGTTCGTGGTGCGCACCGCGGGCAACGTGGTCGACCCGATCGCGCTGGGCTCGATCGAGTACGCGGTCGAGCACCTGCACGCCAAGCTCATCGTGGTCATGGGTCACGACAAGTGCGGCGCCGTGTCGGCCGCGCTCTCGGGCGAGACGATGCCCACCGACAATCTGGACACCATCATGCGCAAGATCCGCCCCGGCATCCCGCCGGCGCGCACCGGCGCCAGCAAGGACGAGACGCTGGACGCCGCCGTGCGGGCGAACGTGCGCCGCAGTGCCACCGACGTGGTGGTCGCGAGCCCCATCGTGCGCGAGCACGTGGTGCAGGGCTCGGTGAGCGTCGTGCAGGCCGTGTATCACCTGGCCAGCGGCCAGGTCGAGGAACTGCGCACGGCGGATCAGCTCTCGGGGAGCGAGCACGACTGACGCACCACACGCGCATCCCGCTCCACCGCCAGGGCCGGCCTCGTGCCGGCCCTTGGCATGTCGGCCTCCCGCAGGGCGCCGCTCGCGTGCGCGCGGATCGGGAGCGGCGCCC
>JBEBGT010000377.1:0-4046 GCA_040081365.1 Candidatus Eiseniibacteriota bacterium
CTGCCCGGCGGCAAGCTGCGTCCCGACTTCCGGCTGCTGGGCGTCATGCAGCAGTTCCGCACCAGTTTCGTGGAGGCCGTTACCGACAGCCAGTTCCTGCGCGGGCGCTACGTGGCCACCAAGACCACGCAAGCCGACGACCGGATCCGCACGCGCTCCAACAGCATCCAGCCGTCGCTCCGCCGCGGTGCCACGCGGCTGTACGGTGAGTACCGTCGCGAGACCACGCAGGGTCCGCGCAGCACCGATGTGACCGTGGTCAACGCCGCGGGCGTGCAGACCAGCGCGACCACCGAGGCGGGCGAATCGATCCCGCCCGCGCGGCGCGATGTGCTGGCGGGTGGCGTGTTCAGCGCCGGCAGCTGGCGGAAGTTCCGGCTCGAAGGCGGTGCGCGCTACGACTGGCTGCGCTCGCAGTCGGATTCCACGCCGCAGAGCTTCACGAACGTGCTCGACGTGACCGACCGGCGCTGGAGCTTCGAGGGGGGGCTGTCGCGTGCGATCGGTGTCGTGACGCCCTACACGCATCTTTCGAGCGGCTTCCGCGCCCCGAACCTGGAAGAGCGCTACTTCAACGACGACATCCATGGCGGCATGCGGCTGTTCGGCAACCCGGACCTGCGCGCCGAGCGCTCGTACACCACCGAAGTCGGTGTACGCACCGGCGAGTTCGCGGGCGCTCATGTGCGCAGCGTGCGGCTGTCGGCGTACCGCTCGGATGTCAGCGAGCTCATCACACTCAAGTACCTGGGCCAGCTCTACCTGGTGCCGCGCTTCCAGTACACCAACGTGCACCGAGCGCAGCTCGACGGCATGGAGCTGCAGGTCGAGGGTGCCGTGGGCGCGGTGCGCTTGGCCGCCAACGCCGCGTTCCCGCGCGGGCGCGACCTGGAGACCGGCAAGGCGATCACCGACCTGGGTGCGGCGCGCGCGACGCTCGATGTGCGCGTGCCCATGACGCGCCTGCTGCCCTACGGCGCGCTGGCCGTGCGTACGCGCTGGACGGATGCCTCGACGAGCGACGACGCCGCCACCGAGACCACGCTGTCGCGGCCGTCGTTCTGGACCGCGTCGGCGGACCTGTCGGCGCTGCTGTGGAACACGCGCCTCACGCTGACGGTGAAGAACATCACGAACACGCGTTATCGCGAACCCATGAGTTTCATCGCGGAGCCGGGCCGGAGCGTGCTGGTGTCGATGCGGCGCGAACTGGCCCTGCCCCTGTAGTCATAGGTCACACGCTGGGAGGCACCTCGTCATGAACGTCCGCGCATCCATCCTCGCGCTCTCGATCGCACTGCTCGCCACACCTGCACTGCCCCGCGCCGGTGCGAGCCCCGAAGGACGGCTCGTGCTGGGCCCCGACGGCCCGCGCAGCGTGGCGCCCGTCATGCGCAGCGCCCAGGGCACCAACGCCACGACGTTCGTGAACGTGCCGCTGCCGGTGGGCGCCGAAGCCGTGGACGCCACGTGGTACGACCTGCAGGACATGGGTTCGATGGGACATCACATCGAGGTCGGCACTGACGGCCGCGTACATCTCACGTGGCAGGACGACTTCTGCGAACTGGGCGGCGGCTGTCCGCCCAACCTGGCCGCGCCGCAGCCGCACCCGAACCGCGGCATGGGTTACGCCGTGCGTGACGCCAACGGCCTGTGGACCAACCTGGGCAAGGTGACCGACACGCGCATGCCCACGTGCTGCATCCGCGACATGGCGGGCGGTTTCGGCAGCATGGCCCTCACGAGCGGCGGCCGGGTGGCCGTCGCGCAGCACCTGAACGAAGAGGGCTGCGACCTGCGCGGCTACTTCCACTTGGAGGACGCGCCGGGCTCCAACCTGTTCCGCGCCTACCTCACGCCCATCGTGAGCCCCAGCCTGCTGTTCCCGCAGGTGGCGGCCAACCCGAACGGCTCGTTCACGCTGCTGGGCGAGATCCCGCGCGGCGGGGTGTACGACGAGACCACCGACCTGCGCGTGTCGTACCTGGCGGCACCCGGCACGTTCTACTCGTGCTTCAACTGGCAGATGGGCGACTGGACCGCCTTCGCGCCGCTGTCGCTGTTCCGCGACAACCAGCCCGCGTTCCCGAGCATGGCCGCGAGTGCCAACGGCCGCGTCGGCGTGGCCGTGGGCGACCTGGGCGGCAACGTGTACCTGATCGAGTCGAGCAACGGCACGTTCGCGCCCGGCACGGTGACGACGCGCAATCTCACGAACTACAGCGACGCCAGCATCGTGAAGGGCGACTCCACGTCGCTCGAGTACCGCCCGTACGTGCACTGCAGCCTGGCCTACAACGACACCACGCCGAACGTGGTGTGGAGCGAGTGGCAGGCGCGCAAGTCCGGTGCCACGGTCTCGTACTACGACTGGCGCAGCCGCATCCAGCGCTGGAGCCCCACGACCGGCGCGCAGACCGTGTACCAGGTGCCCGCCGGCGTGGCCGACCACTTCGACGACGTCGACAATGGCTTGGCCGGCCCGCTGCCCGGTTTCAACACGCTGTCGGTGGACTGGCCGCAGGTGGGCTTCAGCCCCGACGGCGCCGAGACCTACGTGGCGTTCCTGAGCTTCCGCGACACGCAGGTCGACCCGACGGCCGATGCCGGCCTGCCGGGTGTGGTCACGGGCATCGGGTTCGGCGAGATCTCGTGCAGCGTGCAGCGCGGCGCCGGCGCGTTCTCGGCCCCGCAGAACCTCACCAACACGCCCAGCACCGACGAGCGCTTCTTCTCGTTGTCGACCTTGAACCCTGGTGGCAAGGCGCATCTGGTGTTCCTCGCCTCGGCCACCAACCAAGCCGGCTGCGCGATCATCGGGGACCGCGGCGTGACGCCCGGCAATCTGGAGCGCCACGTCGCCTATCTGGCCGCACCGCTGGCGCAGAGCCTGCTGGACGCGCCCACACCGAGCGCGCTGCAAGTGTCGTCGGCATTGCGCGTGTCGCCCAATCCCGTGTTCGCGCATGCCCGCGTGCGCATCGAGGCCGCGCCGGCCGAGCGCACGCGTGTGCTGGAGGTGCTCGACCTGACCGGCCGCCGTATCGCCACGCTGGCGCTGGCCCGTGGCGAACGCTTCGCCGAATGGCTGGGACGCGACGATGCCGGTCGCGCCGCCCCGGCGGGTGTGTACTTCGCGCGCCTCGCGGGGGACGAACCCGCTCCCGCGGCGCGCTTCGTGATGGCCCGTTGAACCCGATCCGCGCGCGGAACGCCGCGCCTGAATGCACCCATAGCACGAACCCGGAGGTACCTATGTTCCAGGCGAAACGAGTGATGATGACGGCGGCGCTGTTGGCCGTGCTGGCGCCCGTGGCGGGCGCGGTGGTGGTGAAGCAGGAACGCGTCCCGGGTGGCGCGCTCGAGCAGACGTGGACGCCGGGCTTCGGCGTGGGCCGCATCTTCACGCCGCTCGCGCTGCCGGCGGGCGATCTCGCCATTCCGACGCCGTCGGGCGACAACACGGTGGCGGTGCTGCAGAACGTGGACGTGGGCCTGGGCGGCATCGCGGCGTGCGCCACGGACCCGTCGGGGTATTCCGACTACACGTGGGAGGGCTACTTCTTCACCGGTGCCGGTAACACCCGCCGCGGCCTGTTACTGCGGGCCGACCCCGCCGACGGCTTCCAGACCTACTACCAGTTCGTGATCAACCCGGGCCTGTTCCAGGTGCGCTTCCGCAAGTTCATCGCCGGCGCGCCGCTGCCCGACCTGGCCAGCTGGACGCTCAACACGCTGCCGGCCGGGGTGCCCACGGTGAACAGCTGGCACCACATGAAGGTGATCGCGCTGGCCAACCAGTTCCGCTGCTTCTTCGATGGGCTGGAACTGACCACGACCCCGATCGTGGACCCGACCCCGATCCTGGGCGGCTGGGTGGGGGCCTACAATTTCAGTGCAGCAGTCGGCGAGGTTCCGGTGTACTTCGATGACCTGAAGCTCTCCATCGACGGCGCGGTTCCGACCCGCCCCACCAGCTGGGGAGCCATCAAGAAGTTGTATCGCTGACGTCAGGTTGTCGTCTGGTGGCCTTGCGCTCTTGC
>JBEBGT010000378.1:0-4039 GCA_040081365.1 Candidatus Eiseniibacteriota bacterium
GGATCACCATGGGCTTGCGCTCGATGCCGGCGGTCATGGGCGTGTCGACGAAGCCCGGCTTCACCGTGACGATGTTGACGCCCGCACGCGACGCCTTGTTGCGCAGCGCCTCGAGCCAGGTGGTGAACGCGGCCTTGCTCGTGGCATAGCCCGGGAACGTGCGCCGGCCGCGCTCGCCCGCGATGCTCGAGATGCCGATCACCGTGCCGGCGCGGCGCGCCTCGAACATCGCCACCACCGGCGACGTCCACGCCATGGCCCCCAGCAGGTTGACCTCGACCTGCGCGCGGTCCTGCGCGAAGTCGTACTCGCCCTCGCCCGGCGTGAACATGATGCCGGACGCGTACACCAGCAGGTCGAGCCCGCCCAACTGCGCGGTGAGCGAGTCGAGCAGCGCCGGTACGGTGTCGTACTGCGTCACGTCGTGCGCGGCCACGATGGCCTTGCCGCGCCCCGACGCCGTGATGGCGTCGGCGAGCTTCTGGAGCTCGGCCGTGCGCCGGCCCAACAGGGCCACGCTGCAGCCCTCGGCGGCCAGCTGGCGCGCGATCTCGGCACCGATACCGGAACTGGCGCCGACGACGATCGCGTGGCGGAACGTGAGGCTCATGAGCGGGGGCTCCTGGATGGACGAGGCGGGTCGGCTTGCAGTCCATGATTGTAGCGCGGCTGGCCTGCCGTGCGCGACTTGTCAGGCGTCCGGGCATTCGACATAGTCCCGGTATGCGAGCCTGTCCTGCCAAGGCAAGAACGGCGCTGGTGCTCATGATCGCGATGGGCTTCAGCGGCTGTGCCACCTCCGGCGGCGCGCGCTTCGCTGCTCGTCCGGACGACGCACCCTCCCTGAGGCTCCCGGTGCATCAGGCCACGTCGATCCCGATGGGCACGGTGCTCGAAGTTCGCACGCGGGACGGCCGTGCGCTCAAGGCATTCATGCTGGGTTCGCGGCCGCTGACGACCGCGAAGCGCGATGCCGGGGGACGCGCGCTGGCCCTCGGGACCGGTAATGAGGCACGGATCGAGGAGCAGGCGCAGTCGGGTGAGATCCTCGAGGCGCTCGCGAGTGCCGATGTCCCGGACACTTCGATCATGCCGCTCACCGAGGTCCGATCGGTCCGAGTCTACGCGAGCCGTCGCGCGCTCGAGCAGGCTATGAATCGCGAACGCTCGGAATCTGGAAGCGGAGTACCTCGCGAGGTGGCGATGATGGCACTCCTGTTGGCAGTCACTTATCTCGCGCTGGCGCCCTTCATCGGGCTCCACTGAGACCGCTTCAGACCTTCACGCCGTCCTTGAGCATGCTGCGGGCGATCACGAGGCGCTGGATCTCGGACGTGCCCTCGTAGATCTCCATGACGCGCACGTCGCGGTAGTAGCGCTCGACGGCGTACTCCTTCACGTAGCCATAGCCGCCGTGCACCTGGATGGCCTGGTGCGTGACCCACGTGGCGGCCTCGGTGGTGTAGAGCTTGGCCATGCTGGCCGCGCGGATGAAGTCCTGGCCGCTGTCCTTGAGCCATGCCGCCTTGCGGATCAAGAGCCGCGCACATGCGATGCGGCGCTCCATCTCGGCGAGCTTGAACTGCACGGCCTGGATCTTGGCGATGGGACCACCGAACGCCTGACGCTGTTGCGCGTAGCGTGCGGCCTCGTGGAACGCGCTCGTCATGACGCCCAGCGCCTGGGCGGCCACGCCGATGCGGCCCGAGTCGAGCATCGAGAGCGCGATCTTGAAGCCTTCGCCCTCGCCGCCCAACCGCTGCGCCACCGGAACGCGCGCGTTGTCGAACGCCAACGTCACGGTGTCGGAGCCGCGCAGGCCCATCTTGTCTTCCGACTTCCCGATGGCAAGGCCCTGCTGGTCCTTCTCGATGATGAACGCGCTGATGCCCTTGGCGCCCGGCTCGCCGGTGCGCGCCAGTACCAGGAACGTCCAGGTGTGGCGGCCGTTCGTGACCCAGTTCTTCTCGCCGTTCAGCACGTAGTGGTCGCCGTCGCGGCGCGCCGAGGTGGTGAGGGCGGCGGCGTCGCTGCCCGAGCCCGGCTCACTGAGCGAGAACGCGCCGACGTGCGTGCTGGTGAGCTTCGGCAGGTACTTCTTGCGCTGCTCGTCGTTGCCGTAGCGATAGATCGGGTAGGCCCCGACCGAGTTGTGCACCGCCACCATGATCGCCAGTGCGGCCGACACCCGCGCGATCTCCTCGATCACCGTGACCACCGTGCGCGCGTCATAGCCCAGACCGCCGTGCTCCTCGGGGACGTTCATCCCCAGCAGGCCCATCTCGGCCAGCTTCTGGATGGCCGCCGGCGGGATGGCGTCGTCGCGATCCCACTGGGCTGCCTGCGCGGCGAACTCGCTGCGGCACAGGTCACGCACCGCGTCGCGGATCAGGATCTGGTCTTCGGTCAGGTCGAGGTTCATGGTTCCCTGGGTTCCCAGAACGCCGGCGCTTCAGGCCGGCTGGTGGGCAGCGGTCTCGCGGAACACGGTCAGGCAGACGATGGCGATGAGCCCCATGACACCCGGGCCCGGGCCCAGCAGCAGCGAACCCACCGCGCCCAGCAGTACGAGCGGATACGCGCGCCAGTCACCCGCCCACAGGCCGGGCACGCCCGCCAGGTACGTGCTACCGATGCCGGCCTTGAGCAGGCTCGGCAGCCAGATGGGGAGGCCCACCTGGAGCGCCATGTCGGCGAGCGGACCCTGCTGGCCCAGGAGCGTGAACTCCTGACCGCACACGAACGGATACAGACCCTGGAACACGGCCGTCAGGCCCGGGTACAGCGCGCAGAGCGTGAGGATGACCAGTGCAGCAGGGCGGACAGGACGCTTCATCGGGAGGCTCCTCCGAGGGCTTCGATTCACGAGTGAAACGAGGATGGACATGCGTTGCGACTTCACCCGGCGCGGCCGGGGTGCAGCCTGTGTTCGGCGATCACGACTCCGGGCAAGAAGCCCCGGCCCCACTCACGCGATCGCGTGTTCCTTCAACACCTGACCGGCCACGACCATCTTCTGCACCTCGGTCGTGCCCTCGTAGATCTCGCAGATGCGCGCATCACGCCAATAGCGCTCGACGTGGTACTCGCTCATGTAGCCGTAGCCGCCATGCACCTGGATGGCGAGATTCGCGCACTTGGTGGCCGCCTCCGAGGCGTGCCACTTGGCGAGCGAGGCCTCTTTCGTGTTCGGCCGGCCCATGTCGCGCAGCCACGCCGCCTGATACACCAGCAACCGCGAGGTCTCGAGCTCCACGCAGCTGTCCGCCAGCATGGTGCGCACGGCATCGAACTCGCCGATCTTCTTGTCGAACTGCGAGCGCTCGTTGGCGTACTGCGTGGCTGCCTCTACCGACGCCTGCGCGATGCCCAGCGCCTGCGCGGCGATACCGATGCGGCCGCCGCCCAACGTGGCCAGCGCCACGCCGTAGCCCTTGTTGAGCTCGCCCAGCATGAGGTCCTTGGGGATGCGCGCGTTCTCGTAATAGATCTCGCGCGTGTCCGACGCATGGATGCCCAGCTTGTGCTCTTTCTTGCCCTTGCGCACGCCCGGCACGTCGGCTGGCACGATGAACGCGGTGATGCCCTTGGGCCCGAGGCTCTTGTCGGTGGCGGCATACGTGATGAACACGTCGGCGGGGCCGGCATTGGTGATGAAGATCTTGGAGCCGTTGAGCACCCAGTGGTCGCCGTCCAAGACAGCCGTGGTCTGCTGGTTGGCCGCGTTGCTGCCGGCGTTGGGCTCGGTGAGGCAGTAGGCCCCCAACAGCTCGCCCTTGGCGAGCGGCGTGAGCCAGCGCTTCTTCTGCTCGTCGGTGGCGTACTGCGTGAGCGGGAAGCACACCAGCGAGTTGTTCACCGACGCGATGACACCGTGGCTCGCGCACACGCGCGACAGCTCTTCGATGGCCACCACGTACGCCAGGTAGCTCATGCCGGCGCCGCCCCACTGCTCGGGCACGCACATGCCGAGCAGGCCCAGCTCGGCCATCTTCTTCACGTTCTCGGCCGGGAACTCGTGCGTCTCGTCGATCTTGGC
>JBEBGT010000379.1:0-4036 GCA_040081365.1 Candidatus Eiseniibacteriota bacterium
GGCGATGTGGCGATCAACCGCGACGCCGCCATCGCCGCGGCCGGTCCGCTGCCGGTGGCGCTGCCGCACCAGCTCAGCCGGTTCGTCGTCACGGGTGCGAACCCGGGCGCGATCCGCGTTCCGACCTTCCCGGCACTGCCCACGCGCGGCTTCTACCCGCGCAGCTTCGTGGTGCGCGTGACGGCCGTGGATGCCAGCTCGCACGTGGTGTCGCGCTCGCAGCCGGACTACGCCCGGCGCTCGCTCGGCCGCACGGATGACGGCGGCAACATCAACCTGTACGACCCGCTCGGCGGCTACGTCGTGCTGCTGGATCCCTATGGCGCCGGCGCGGAGTACCCCGCCGTGGAGTACTTCCGTGTGCAGGCCATGCTGGCCCGCAACTCGAGCCTGGTGGGCGGCACGTTCACCCCGCTCGAGACGATCCTGCCGCGGCTCCAGGACTACGCGCGTCAGCGTGAGGCCGACGGCTACAAGCCGGTGGAGATCCCGGGCATGCCGGTGATCCCGGCGGGGCTGCTCGAAGCCCGCAACTGATCCGCTCCGCTTACGGCAGCACACCAGGGCGAGGGTCTTCGGACCCGCGCCCTTGTGCTTTCCCTGACACGCAACACCGCACTCCGGGCGTTCCGCAGCCTTCCGGCCCGCGCCGGTAAGAACAGCCCGGGCATCGGTGGATTGCGGTGCGCGCCGAGGCTCCGGACGTGTCACCATGGGGCATGCGCTCCATCCGCATCGCCACGCTCGTGCTGGCCCTGGTGCTGCTCTCGGCCGGTACGGCCCCGCTCGTCGCAGCCCCCACGGCACCCGGGGCGCGCGCGTTCGGCATCGCGCGGCTCAAGTACGGCGGTGGCGGCGACTGGTATGGCGATCAGACCTCGCTCAAGAACCTCATGGCCGGGCTCCGGCAGCGCACGAGCATCCCGGTGTCGGGAGACGACGCGGCGGTGGTCGAACCCGGCTCGGCCGCGCTCTACCAGTTCCCGTTCGTGTTCGCGGCCGGCCACGGCAACATCAAGTTCACCGACGCCGAGGCCGCCAACCTGCGCCGCTGGCTCGAGGCCGGCGGCTTCCTGTGGGTCGACGACGATTTCGGCCTGGCACCGTCGTTCCGCCGTGAGATGAAGAAGCTGTTCCCCGACGCTGAACTCGTCGAGTTGCCGTTCGATCATCCGATCTTCCACGAGCCGTACGAGTTTCCCGCTGGCCTACCCAAGGTGCACGAGCACGACGGTGGCCCCGCGCGGGCGTTCGGCATTGTGAGGGGCGGAAGGCTCTGTGTATTCTTCACGTTCGACAGCGACCTCGGGGATGGCCTCGAGGACGAGGACGTGCACCACGATCCTCCGGACAAGCGTGAGACCGCGCTGCGCATGGCGATGAACATCGTCCAGCACGCGCTCACGCACTGACGATGGGCCGGCCGAAGGGAACTCCATCATGACGCCACGCCCGCCGGCGACACCGCTGCGCTCCCGGCTCCGCGACGTGCACACCCGCGTTCGCCGCGCATTGGTCACGCGCCACATCCTGCGCGCCTTGGCGGCCAGCATCGTGCTGCTCGCCTTCTGCGTCACCGCCGGGCTCGCACTGCCGCGCACGCCGGGCACCGCCGGGCTGAGGCTGGCGCTGTTCGTGCTCGGCGCGCTGGCCGCCACGCTGTGGGCCGCGCGCAACACGGCGCGCGAGCTGCCGCGCTGGGACGGCTGGCTGGAATCGCTCGAGGCGCGCTTCACCGACCTGCGCTCGTTCCTGCGCAACGCGCTCGACCTCGAGGCCGCACCGGCCACGCACACATCGTCCGAGCTGGCCGGTGCGGTGTGCGACGCCGCGGCGCGCCGGCTCGACGCCACGCCACTCGGCGACACAGTGCCCAAGCTCGCCGCCCGCACGCCGCTCACGGCGGCTTCGGCCGCCATGCTGTCGCTGTCGGCCGCGGTGATGTTCGCACCCGGCCCCACGCTCGATGCGTGGCACACCCTATGGGCGCCGGCCACGGCCGCGCCACCGGTGACGCTTGAAGTGGAACCGGGCAGCGTGACGCTCGTGCCCGGCGCATCGTTCGCCGTGCGCGCGCGCGTCGCGGGCACCGAGGCCGCGCCCAAGCTCACGGGCGAGGGCGCCTCGCCCGTGCCGGTACTGGAGTCCACCGCCGAGGGTGCGCGCCGCTGGCGCTTCGACCTGCCGCCGGTCACGCGCGCGCGCGACTACGGGGTGAAGGTGGCGAGCGCCACCAGCCCGCGCTATCACATCGCGCTCGCGGGCGAACCGCGTGCGGTGAGCTTCTCGAGCACGATCACGTCGCCGGGATACGCGCGGCTTCCGCTGCAGGCCGTGGCCGGCACGCGCGGCGATCTTGCAGCGCTCGCAGGCTCGCGCGCCGCGGTGGAAGTCACGTTCGACCGCGACCTCGAGTCGCTGTCGGCGTCGGTGAACGGCGCTGCCGCGGTGAGCTGGAGCGAGCTCACGCCACGGCGCTGGCGCGGCACGGTGGCCATCGAGGGCGATGGCGACTGGCAGTTGAAGGCGCGCGCCGCCACGGGTGCGGCCGAGTTCCGCTACAAGCTGTCGGCGCTGCCCGACGCGCCGCCGGTGCTGTCGGTGGTGCTGCCCACGGGCGATCTCGACCTGCCGGCGGGCTCACTGGTGCCCTACGACGTGCTGGCGCAGGACGACCTGGGCGTGGCGCAGCTCAAGCTGGAATGGCGCAAGGACGCCGCCGAGGCGTGGCACGAGCTGACGCTGGCCGCGTTCCCCGATCAGCCGCGCGAGGCGCGCGCCACCGCGCGCTGGGATGCCTCGCCGCTGGCGCTGTTGCCCGGCGAGAGCGGTGTGTTCCGTTTCGTCGCGCTCGACAACGGCCGCGGCACCACGCGCGGGCGCACGGTGAGCGGTGAGTTCCGCGTGCGCTTCCCGTCGTTGAGCGAGTTGTACGCGTCGCTCGACCAGAAGCAGGACAACGTGGCCAAGGCGCTCGAGAAGGCCCAGGAGCAGAGCAAGGAACTGCAGAAGTCACTCGACAAACTGCAGCGCCAGCCGCAGACGAACAACGCCCAGAGCCCGTCGTTCGAGCGCGCCGAAGAGATGAAGCGCGCCGCCGAGCGCCAGCAGAGCGTGGCGCAGCAGGTGGAGGACGCCGCGCAGAAGATGCGCGAGTCGCTGGACCAGGCCGCCGAGCGCGAGGCGTTCCAGCAGCAGCTGCAGCAGAAGTTGAGGGAGATGAGCGAGCTGTTGAAGGACATCCAGTCCGAGGAGTTCAAGAAAGCGCTCGAGAAGATGAAGGACGCGCTCCAGAAGATGGACCGCCGCGCCATGGAGGAGTCGCTGCCGCAGCTCCAGCAGCAGAACAAGGACATGATGCAGCAGCTCGAGCGCTCGATGGAGCTCTTGAAGCAGTTGCGCGAGGAAGAGCGCATGGACGCGCTGGCCCGCCGCGCCGAGGACCTGAAAGCCAAGCAGGACGAGCTGAACCGCGAGCACGCCGAGTCGCAGAAGTCGCCGGCCGACAAGCAGGAGCCCAAGGGCGATCCCAAGGGGGACATGAAGTCGGACGCGCAGTCCCAGGCGTCGCAGCAGGAAGCCGACTCCAAGTCGTCCGAAGCGAAGAGCGAGCCCAAGGCCGATCCCAAGGGCGGCAAGCCGGCGCCGCCGCTCCCGGAGGCCTACGTCTTCGACGCGCCACCAGCCCTCACTGACCCAGCCTTTGGCGGCTGGCCGCGCACTGCGACGGAGCCCAGCCCGCGGGAGGTCGGCTCCGTCGAATATGAAGGTGTTCGTCTCACGGTGCATGAGTTTGAGAGCCAGCCCGGCGTTAGGCTGCGCTTTTATATGGTCAGGCCGATCGCAGGCCCGGTGACAGAAGTCCATCTGAGCACGGTGGACGCGACTCGGTGGCGCGAGCAGATGGAACAGGCACGTGTTGGTTTCTCCGCAATCCTAGAGGATGAGTTGGCGTTCGCTGGGGTGAAGGTCGAGGTACCTTTGAGCTCCGAAACGAAGGATCAGTTCGCTGAGATCATGCGAGCCGTGCGAGAGA
>JBEBGT010000034.1:0-15139 GCA_040081365.1 Candidatus Eiseniibacteriota bacterium
GCTCTCCGCCACCCCCGTCTTGCAGCCCCCGACCGAAGCCGGGCACGCGCTCGTCAGTTCACGAGGATCAGCTTCCGGACACGCGACTCCGCCCCCAGCCGGAAGTTCACGAAGTACGCCCCGGGATGCACCCGACCGCCGCTGGCGTTCGTGCGATCCCAGGCCTGCACCACGCGACCGGCACGCGCCGGACCGTCGTAGAGCACCTTCACCTTGCGGCCGGCGAGATCGAACACGGCCAGCTCGAGTCGCTCACCGACACGCGTCTGCGGAATACCGATGGCGAACGTGGTCTGCCCGACTGTCGGGTTGCCGCCACGGAGACCGAACTCGACCGCTCGGGGCATGCCGTCATCCCCCTCGAGTTCCGCCTTCAGGCCATTCTCGCAGAGCACGTCGATGCCGGACGTGTGCGTGGTGGTCGCCACCACATTGCTCAGGCCCGACCACTGGCATTCATCCCGGGTGCGCAACGCGAAGAAGTACTGCGTTCCCGGCGACAACCCTGTGGCCACCGCACACTCGGCACTCGTCGCCGCCTGGGGCAAGCCCACGACCACCTGGGTGGCCTGATCGAAGTTCGCCAACGTGATCGTCGAGGTCGAGAAGCGCAGGTCGTACTCCTGCGCCTGCCCCGTGAATGCCCCATCGTCGCCCGGGGCCACCCAGGTGAGCCCGACCGTCGTCAGACCGGTGAATCCGCCCAGACCGGTCGTCTGCGCAGGCGGCGTGAAGTCGATGCTCGCCGCGGCCGCATCATGGAAGAGGAACTGCGTGGAGGTGAGGTCGCCGCCCTGACCGGGGTAGATCAGGCTATTCGTCATCCAGCTGCATTGGAGTGAGTTCTGGTAGTGCCCCAAGTGCGTGGCATCGGCGTACGGGGTCTGAAAGAAGTACTTCGAGGAGTGCTCCCACAGGGCCCGCGCGCGAGTCAGATAGCACGGATTCGCCACCAGCCGGTTGCCGATCGTGAGGATGTCCACGAACGCGTTCGAAGACTGAGCGTACGAGTACCAGTACGCACCATCGCCATACCGGAAGTAGTTGGTGGAGCGATGCGCCACCTGTCCGGCAGACGGGAAGTCCATGATCATCTCGTCACCCGTGAAGAGCGAGTCGACGTTCGCTCCATACGTGTAGGCGAAGCTGGCCATCTGGATCAGACGCTGGCGCAATGTGTCATTGCCGGTCGCGATCCACCCGCGGTAGAGGGCCTGTCCCATGACTCCCGCCTGGAACGGCGAAACGTAGATGCCGTTCGGGAATCGACCCGCAATGGAAGCTCCCAGTTGCGAAGTCGGCCGCCCATAGAATCCGCGGGCGTCGTAGCAGTTCGCGTAGATCAGGCGGCGCCGCGTCGAGTCCACGGTGGCGCTCCAGTACGGCGAGCTGGTCGCTTCCCAGAGCCGGACCGCCTCGAGGAACGTCCTCGCCTCACCGCGGATGTTGTCCCCCACGATGTCGTTCTGGGGACGCAGCACCACGTAGCTGCGTGCCTGCTCGCCGAGGTCGACCGCTGCGGCCAGCGCGTCTTGGTCGCCGGTCATGTAGTAGTAGTCGATCAGTCCCCCATTCCAGCTGTGAGAACCGTCGACCCGGCCGCCCGTCCCGCCGGCCTTCGCCACATTGTCGATGAAGTTCATGTCGGCCGTCTGATAGGTACCGCCGAGGAGAATCCGAGGCCGTGGGAATCCATACGAGCAGCAGAAGATCCCGTTCGACCAGAACGGGAAGCCGTCGGTCCGATACGCGTACTCCCACTTGAAGTAGCGCGCCCAACGATCGGCCCGCTCCAGATAGGTGCGTTGCTGGACACGGGCGTACATCATGAGGTGCGACCACAACTCGTCGGCTTCCATCTCGTCACCGGGCCGCACGCTGGTCCAGCTCGGGTAATAGGTGGAAGGCGGACTCGGAAGGTTGTGGGTGGCAGCGCACGAGGTGAAATTCAAGCCGGGAGGCTGGGGCGAAGTGTTGGGAGTCGCCCAACCCCACGCTGAGGAGACACTCTGCTCCTCGGCCCACGTCCCGAAGTTCTCCGAACCGAACGCACCACGCGTCGAGTACCAGTCCTGCGGTGCCAGCGCGAACAGCCGGTTCTGGAGGCGCAACGTGCTCCCATTGGTCTGTGAGGCGCTGGGCGGGGCCTGATCGAAGTCGAAGCGGGCGCTCGCGCCGTGGTACGACCAGTCCGCGAGCACCATCCCGCCGTTGGCGTCCGTGTTGACGATGGTGTCCACGCCCAGGTTGTCCGTGGTCGTGAACTCCGTCGGCATGAGCTCCACCTGCGCAGCGCCACTGGAGTCCCGCACCCAGAGGTTGTCGCCCGAACGACTGATGCGAAGCTGGTTCACGATCGGCGCCGGCGTCAACGACGACGGCGTGATCAGCTTGGCTGACTTCACCTTCACGAAGCGCTCGTTCGGCAGGAACGAGTTACGGATCACGTGCGTCACATCGATGTAATACTGCCCCGCATAGAACGTCATGCGCGTCGTGAACTTCAGTGTATCGGCCGGCGCGGCGTTGTAGTAGCCGTCGATTCTCAGGACCGCGCGAAGGGGGCCGCTCTCCTCCCAAGTGAACGTCGGCGCGTGCTTGGAGTTCCACGCCACATTGTTCTCGGTCGTGAGCGTGACATTATTGGCGGTGCTGTTGTTGATGCGCCTACCCGATGTCAGGTATTGGCCGCTCGAGTTCACGACGCGAAGTTCACGAATGAAGTTGTAGGTCGCGTCCCGAGCGATCTTGACCTGGATCTTCCCCGTTTCGATCACCCAGGGGTTCGTCCCGGTAGGGGTCGGGATGTTGAGTGTCGCGGGTGGCGTCACCGTCGGAGTCTGGGTGATCAACTGGTAGCTCTTCGTCGCGCTCGGGCCAACGGTGGCGCGGAAACTCGCGAGCAGCCACGGCGTCTTCCGCCCGTGCAGGACCTTCGTCTGCACCGGGATCTGGGTCGCTCCATCGAACAGCGACCACTTCACCGTGGAAGCAGTGTCGGTGGTCGCGATGGGGACGCCACTGGTGATCGGCACGTTCACACGATTGGCGGTGTCGGGACTCGCCACCGTGAGCGTGATCGTGGTGGCTCCGGCCGTACTCATCAGAGCGCAGAGCGCCGTGAGGGTGATGAGCAGGGAGCGTGGACGGAATGATCGGATTCGCATCAGTGCCTCCGCAGAATGGTGGTCCCCGGTCAGGGGATACGATGAGACTTGCGGTGGCGCACTCGCGGGCGAAGCCGATCGGGGGGTACCGCGACTGTACCGAGGCGGACACTATTGGGAACCTACTTGTCATAACAAGTAGATTCTCGCGGCAACTCTCCAATGTGCGTTGCCGAAACCGGCAAGATGTTCCTATCGTCAATTATGAATTGAACTTAGCCACCCGTCGCCAAGAGGGGCACGGTCGAGGGGCACGTGCGCATCGATACCCCCGCCTACGCGCACCACCACCGGGAGCCGAGCGGACTCGACCGGTGCTGCAACCTTCACCGGACTCGGAGAGTCGGCGCGCGGGCGCGATCACGACGCGCGAACGCCTGGTAGTGGTGCGGTCGGGCGTGCAGCGCTGACGACGTGCGTCAGCCGCGTGCGCGCAGCTCGGCGGGCCGCAGCTCGGCGTCGATCGCGCGGCCCATGCGTGCCGACAGCTCGGCCACGGCATGCATGTCGGACTCGCGTGTGTTGAAGTTGACGATGCACGCGCGCAGCACGTAGCGCCCGCGGATCACGGCGTTCGACACGAACGCCTCGCCACCCTGCTGGATACGGCTCAGGAGCTCCTTGTTGAGCACGTCGAGGTAAGCGTCAACCGCGGAGTCGCCGATGCGCGCGCGCAGGTCCGATGGCACGCAGCGCCACGTGGTGATGCTCAGGTCGTGCGTCTGGAACTCCAGCTCGGGGTGCTGCTTCACGGTGCCCGCCAGCACCCCCGCCAGCGCCATGTCGTCGGCGATCATGCGGCGATAGCCGGCCGCACCGGCGTGGCGCAGCGCCAGCCAGACCTTGAGCGCGCGGAACCCGCGTGAGTTCTGCGGGCCGTGGTCCACGAAGTTCGTGGCGCTCTCACCGAAGTGGTAGTAGGGCGGGTGGTACGAGAACGCCTTCGTGAGCGCCGCGGGGTCGCGCACCAGCGCGCAGCCGGCTTCGAGCGGCGCGTACAGCCACTTGTGCGGGTCCACCGCCACGGAATCCGCACCACTCAGCGCCAACAGGTCACTCGGCACGCCCGGCACCGCCGCGGCGAAGCCACCGTAGGCACCATCGACGTGGAACCACAGCTGCTCGCGCTTCGCGAGTGCGGCGATCGCCGGCAGGTCGTCGATCACGCCGGTGCTCACCGAGCCCGCCGTGCCCACCACCAGGAATGGCACGTCGCCCGCGGCACGATCGGCGCGCAGCTGGCGTTCGAGCTCGCTCATGTCCATGCGCAGGTCGTCACCCGTGGACACGAAGCGCACGCTGTCGGTGCCCAGGCCGGCGAGGTCGGCCGCCTTGTGGATCCACGTGTGCGTCTCGGCCGAAGCGTAAACACGCAGGCGTGGCCCCGCGGCCAGCCCCTGCGCGCGTACGTCCCAGCTCGCGCACGCGGCGCGCGCTGCCCAGAAGCCCACCATGTTCGCCATGTTGCCGCCGCTCACGAGCAGCCCACCGCACGTGGTGGGATAGCCGATCAACTCGGAGATCCAGCGCACGGTCTGCGCTTCGATCTCGGTGGCGGCAGGCGACAGCACCCACGCGCCCACGTTCGGGTTCACCGCCGCGGCCAGCAGGTCGCCCAGGATGCCGATGGGCGCGGGCGACGACGTGATGTAGCCCATGAAGCGCGGATGCGCGTTGAACAACGAGTGCTCGAACAGCAGTCGTGCCGTCTCGGCCAGCAGCGGGCCCGGAGCGGTGCCATGCTCGGGCAGCGCGGCGTTCAGGGCGAGTGCCTCGCGCACCACCGATGGCGACTCGCCGCGCGTCACCGGCCCCGTCGGTATGGCCGCCAGGAGTTCGGCCAACTGGTCGACGAGGGCGTGGCCCGCGGCGCGGAAAGCCGCGGCATCCATGGCGAGCGGCACAGCACGAACGGGTTCGGCGAGCGGGCGCTTCGTATCGGTGGGGTTCATGGCCTCAAGCTAACGCATGCGCCTCACACCCCGCGAGCCCGGATGCGATGCGGGTTCCGGGAACGACCGGTCAGCAGTGCAGCGGCCGCGCGGGTGCTCCCCACCGCGCACCCTGCCATGCCCCGGCTCGGGCCCAACGCAGTCGGCCCGGAAACGACGCCCCCGTCCGGTGAGATTCCGGACGGGGGCGTCGAACCACTTCAAGGAGCCGGATTATTGCAGGCCGGTGAGCACGAACGCGATGCCGTTGCGCCGGAACGTATCGAGCGGCGCGGTGGTGCTGTTCGTCTGGACGAGGTTGATACCGGCTCCCGTGAGTGCACCGTAGTCGCCGGTGACCCCATAGAACAGGCCGGTGGAAGGCCCCGAGATGTAAGTGATCGTGAACGTGACCGGGGTGGTCTTCGTCACCGCCTTGTTCGTGAAGTTGAACGTCACCTTGGTGCTGTCGCTGGTGTTCGCCGGCAGTGTCACGGTGCTGCTGGCGCTGTCGATCACGGTGCCGTCGAAGGTGGCATTGCGCGCGATGAGCCGCACGGTGTGAGAGCCCGCGGTGCCTGCGCTCATCCAGATCGACGCGGTCGAGAGCGACGTGCCCGGATACGAGGGAATGTAGAAGCCGCGCCCGATCCCATCGCCGCCGACCGCCGTCGAGGGATAACTCATGAGGAGGACCGGTGTCGGGGTCGCCGGCGCCGTCGGGGAATCATCCTTGCCCCCGCAGCTGGTCAGCGCCAATGCAGCGATCAGGAGTGCGATGCGTGCACGCATGAGGAATCCTTTCTTGGGGGGAGATCCATCCGCCCGTCATCATGCCGGGCGGCAACGAGCGGGCACCCTAACATGCGAGGACGCACCCGCAACACCCCCCATCGCCCCCTCAGTGCAGCCGCTTCCTCCGGTTGCGCACGAAGTCGCGGAACACGTAGGCGCCCACGTTCTGCGAGTCGGTCTCGTAGATGCGGCCCGCAAGCTTCAGGCCGGCCTTGGTGTTGGTGTGGAGCGGGCCGGCCATCGGCCACGAGACTCGTCCGTCACCCATCGTGTTCACCAACACCACGGCCGCCCTCGGATGAGGGCGGCCGCAGGGAGAAGCCTATCGATCACACTTGACGACCGGTCACTCCATATCAGCGATAAAGCGACTTGAGTCCGCCCCAGGTTGTGGACTTCGTGGGCGTCGCCATGGGCCCGAACTTCTGGATTCGGTAATTGTAGGTGTCCATGACGTAGATGTTGCCCGAGGTGTCCGTCACCAGCCCCGAAGGAAAGTAGAACTCCCCGGCTCCGGAACCGAACGTGCCCCATTTCGTGATGTACGCGCCGGAGCTCGTGAACATCTGGATGCGATGGTTCTGGGTGTCCGCAACGTAGACATTACCGGCGCCGTCGATCGCGACGCCGCCGGGAAAGGCGAACTGCCCATTGCCGGTACCGAACGTGCCCCATTGGGTGATGTACACGCCATCACTCGTGAACTTCTGGATGCGGCTGTTGTTGCTGTCGACAACGTAGACGTTGCCCGAGGCGTCCGTCGCGATGCTCTGCGGATAGTTGAACTGCCCGCTCCCGCTGCCGAACGAGCCCCACCGGGTGATGTACGCGCCATCGCTCGTGAACTTCTGAATGCGATTGCCCTCCGACACATAGACGTTGCCGAAGGCGTCCGTTGCCACGCCGGTGGGGCTGTTGAATTGCCCGTTGCCGGTCCCACTCGAGCCCCACTGGGTGACATACGCGCCCGTGCTCGTGAACTTCTCGATGCGGTTGTTGTTGTAGTCGGTGACATAAACGTTGCCCGCGGCGTCCGCCCCCACGCCGACGGGACGGTTGAACTGCCAATCGCCGGTGCCACTCGAGCCCCACTGAGTGACATACGCGCCCGTACTCGTGAATTTCTCAAGGCGGTGGTTACCCGGGTCCACAGCATAGACATTGCCGGCGGCGTCCGTCGCCACGCTGATCGGATAGTCAATGCCGGAGAACTGCCCGTCCCCGGTGCCGGCACTCCCCCACTGGCCGAGGTACTGGTAGGCCTGAGCCTCGACCTTGGTGGGCAGAATGGCGGCGCAGGCGAGCAGTGCGAGTGTGATCGCGTGGCGTAAAGGCGACGAACGCATGAGACGGCCCCTTTCGTTGTGAGGCTGCGAGGTCCATGCCGTGGGAAGCGGAGTCGCCCACGGCTTTGTCACGCCTCACGAGCGGGGGCATCGCTGCGGCGAGCATTCGACGCTAACCGCCACGCCGGCTGCAGCACAGGTGACCTTCAGGCCCATGCTTCTGGGGATCAGCGACTTCCTTCTTGTCGACCGATCGAAGGCGGCGACGGCCGGGTGGGGACCCGGATCGGCCACACCCCTCAGTGCAGCCGCTTCCGCCGGTTGCGCACGAAGTCGCGGAACACGTAGGCGCCCACATTCTGCGGGTCGGTCTCGTAGATGCGACCCTGGTTGAGTTCGGTGAGCTTGCGCACGAACTCCAGCAGCGGCGCGTCCACGGCGAGCATGAACGTGGTGATGCTGATGCGCTTGCGGCGCATCCACACGGCTTCCTCGAGCGTCTTGTTCACGATCTTGGGGTCGAGCCCGAACGGGTTCTTGTAGAGTCGGCCGTATTCGCGAATGGCCGACGGCTTGCCGTCGGTGATCATGAACACCTGCTTGTTCACGCCCTTGCGCCCGGCCAGGATGCGGCCCGCGAGCTGCAGGCCCGCCTTCGTGTTCGTGTGGAACGGTCCCGCCTGGATCTTCATCAGTTCACCCAACGGCACCTGCACGGCGTCATCGCCGAACAGCACCACGTCGAGCGTGTCCTTGGGATAGCGCGTCTGGATGAGCTGCGACAACGCCAACGCGATCTTCTTGGCAGGCGTGATGCGGTCTTCGCCGTACAGGATCATCGAGTGACTGATGTCCACCATGAGCACCGTGGCGCAGGCCGACAGATGCTCCTGGTCGTACACCTCGAGGTCGTCCTCGGTGATCGACAGCTCGTCGATGCCGCTGCGCTTCAAGGCGTTGTTCACCGACGCCAGCGGGTCCAGGTTCGCGAGGTCGTCGCCGAACTGGTAGGCGCGCGTCTCGCTCAGGCGCTCGCCGCCCGCGCCGGCCACCGGCGTGCGGTGGTCGCCCGCGCCGCCGGCGCGCAGCGCCGAGAAGATCTCGTTCAGCGAGTCCTGCCGAATGCGGCGCTCGCCCTTGGGGGTCATGGCGAAGCCCTCGGGCGTCTGGCGCGCTTCGCCCGTGTCCTCGAGCATGCGCTTGAAGTCCTCGAGCGTGAACTGGTCCGAGAAGAACCCGTACTCACGCCCGAAATGCTCCATCCAGCGCAGCGCCTCGTCGACGTCGCCGCCCGTCTGCAGCAGGAGATTGCGGTAGATCTCCATCATCTGCTTCAGGAACGCTTCGTCGCTGGGGCGAGGCCCCTTCCACTTCTGGTAGTCGAAACGCATGGCGGTGGCTTCTAGTCCTCACCCAGCCCGGACAGCATCTGCTTGAGCATGTCCTTGTAGCCGGTCGTGCCTTCGTCGGTGCGCTCGCGCGACAGCATACTGCTCTGGTGCAGGCCCTCGAGCACCAGTTCCATGGCCACCGCGTGCTCGTCGCCGTCGGCGGGCTCCAGGTAGCGCGCGGCCAGGTCGGCGAGGCCCTTGACCTTGGCGAGCGACGCCGCGAACTCACCCTGCGGGATGTCATCGCCCAGCTCCAGATGATTGCCGGACGAGAACCACTCCAGCACGGGCCGGTACTCGGCTGCCGCCTGCGAGTCGCTCTCGTCGGGGATCTCGGTGCCACGCCGGCGCGCGCGGCGCGGCTTGAACGCGTCGGGGAAGCGTTGCGAGAACAGTGACTTCACGCCGCGGCCGAGCAGCGCGCGCGCCACGTTCTGAGCGCCCTCCTGCTCGCCCTCCAGCACCAGCTCGACCTTGCCGCTCACCGCACTCACCGCGGCCTGCAGGTCGCACACGCGGGTCACCACGCGCTTCTCGCCGGTCACCAGGCCGCGCCGCTCGGCGTTGCTCACCACGTTCTCGAGCAGCGCGATGGTGAGCCGTGCCGACACGCCCGAGTTCTGGTCCACGTACTCGCTCTTGCGGGCCTGGATCGCGACTTCCTCGACCAGCTCGCGCATGAACCGCGGCACGTGGACGTTCACACCACTCTTGCGCTCGACCCAAGACTCCTGCTGCGTGATCGCCACGCCCTGTTCACGCGTGAGCGGGTAGTGCGTGATGATCTGCGAGGAGATGCGGTCGCGCAGCGGCGTGATGATGTTGCCGCGGTTGGTGTAATCCTCGGGGTTCGCCGAGAACACCATGGCCACGTCGAGCGGGATGCGCACCGGGAAGCCGCGGATCTGGAAGTCCTTCTCCTCGAGGATGTTCAGCAGGCCCACCTGGATGCGCGGCTGTAGGTCGGGGAGCTCGTTGATCGCGAAGATGCCGCGGTTGGAGCGCGGGATGATGCCGTAGTGGATGACGCGCTCGTCGGAGTAATCCAGCCGCAGCGTGGCGGCCTTGATCGGATCGATGTCACCGATCAGGTCGGCGATGGTCACATCGGGCGTGGCCAGCTTCTCCTGGTAGCGCTCGTCACGGTGCAGCCAGCGCACCGGCGTCGCATCGCCGTGCACTTCGATGGATTGCCGCGCGGCGTGCGTGAGCGGCATGAGCGGGTCGCTGTTGAGCGGGCAGCCCTCGATGGCTGGCACGTACTCGTCCAGGAACTGGGCCAGGGACCGCAGCATGCGCGTCTTGGCCTGGCCGCGCAGCCCCAACAGGATGAAGTCGTGCTTCGAGAGCAGCGCGTTCACGATCTGCGGCTCCACCGTGTGCTCGTAGCCGACGATGCCGGGGAACAGCGGTTGGCGTGCACGCAGGCGTGCGATGACGTTGTCGCGCAGCTCTTCCTTCACGGAACGGTAGCGGTGGCCGCTGGCCTTGAGTTCGCCGAGGGTGCGTGGGCGGGACATGCGCGGTACTCCTTACACGGGGTCGGGTGCACCGGAGCTCGGGATGGTGCGTGCTCCGGTGGCGCGTGGGGCGGTCATCCTAGCCGATTCGAGCGCGTACGGGACGCGCGGCTCCGGCCCCAGATGGCCCACGCGGCCTCACGGCGGAGCGAGCACAACAGCAGTGGATGCAGTCACCCGCCCCGGCGCTTCGCGACTTCGCACCGGGTGTCGCGGATCGGTGTCCGGGCCACCGCCGGCCCCATGACGTCCCGTCATGCCGGCGGATCGCCTGCCAGCGGGTCAGGAGCGGCGGGCCCCGCTCGCGCCCCCTCATTAGTCCGCGTGAGCAGCCACACGCTACAGTCCGCACCCCATGCCCGCCCCCCCACGCGATCCCGAGCAGATCCGCGAGGCGCACGCCCTGCGTGCCGCGTTCGCCCCGTTCGCCACCCTGGCCGAGCTGCACGCCCACGCGGACTGGCCGGAACTCGCCAGGAGGCTCGAGCGCTTGCTGGCCTGCGTCCGGACGGCGGTCCCGGACGCGGCAGCCCCCGCGCGCGAAACCTCGGCCGGGCTGCGCGTGGTGCACTGGAACATCGAGCACGGCAATCGCTTCGACGCCATCGCTGCGGCCCTGGGTGCCCATGCGGAGCTGCGCGAGGCCGATGTCATCACGCTCAACGAGGTCGACCTCGGCATGGCGCGCTCCGGCGACCGCGACGTGGCCGGCGAGCTGGCGAACGCGCTGGGACTTCACTCCGTGTGGGCGCCGCTGTTCCTCGAGAGCACGCGCGGTCGCGACGACGACCTGCTCACGGCCGTCGGCACGGACAACACCGAATCGCTGTTCGGGCTCGCCGTGCTGTCGCGCTGGCCGGTCACGGGCGCGCGACTCGTGCCGCTGCCCGGACCCGAGCAGACGTTGTTCGAGCGCGAGCGCATGACCGGGCGGTTCGTGGCGTTGGTCTGCACCATCGCGCACCCGGTGACGCCGTTCGTGACCGCGACCGTGCACCTCGAGGTGCACCGCACGCGCGCGCATCGCGCCGCCCAGATGCGCGTGCTGCTCGACACGCTGGCGCACGAGACGGGGCCGGTGCTGCTCACCGGCGACTGGAACACGCACACGTTCGACCGCGGCGAACGCCACTCGGTGCTGGCCGCCGCCGGCCCGCTGCTCGCGTGGCCGGGCGGCGCGCTGGCGCGCCGGCTGCTGCACCCCGATGCGGGCCCCGCGCGCGAGCTGCTCTTCGATGCGTTGCGTGCCGCGGGATTCGAGTGGGCACCGTATGGGGATCATGCGCCCACGCTCGGCATGCGCTTCTCGCGGCTCGGCGAGGTGCACGCCATGCCCGGCCCCCTGCGCGCGCTGGCCTCGCGCGGGCTGGCGTGGGTGGAGCGCCGTTCGCGTCTGCGGCTCGACTGGATCGCGGCGCGCGGGTTCGACGCGACCGGGGCGAGCGGCCGCACGGTGCCGGGGCTCGACGGCCCGGGCCGCGCCAGCGACCACGCGCCGATCGTCGCCACGCTGCAACTACCGCCGGGTTGAGCCACAACGCCTGCCGCGCGCTCGCACGCACTGGCGCAGGCACGCTATGCTGGACCGCTCCGGAGGATCCATGGAATCCAGCACCACCGCATCCCGTTCCGGCTTCGCCATCGAGACGTTCCAGCTGTCGCGCGAGTTCGGCGGGCGGCCCGCGCTCGACGGCCTCACGCTGCAGGTGCCCGAAGGCTCGTTCTTCGGCTTTCTGGGCCCCAACGGCGCGGGCAAGTCCACCACGATCAACATCCTCACCGGTCTGCTGGCCCCGTCGTCCGGCTCGGCGCGCGTGCTGGGCCATGACGTGGAGACCCAGTCGCTCGAGATCAAGCGTTCGATCGGCGTGGTGCCCGATGGCCTGCACCTGTTCGAACGACTCACGGGCGAGGAGCACCTGCGCTTCGTGGGCGAGGTGCACGGACTCACGAGCACCGAAGCGCGCCGCCGCGCCGGGCAACTGCTCGAGGCCATGGACCTGGCCACCGACGGCCACAAGCAGGTCGGCAGTTACTCGCACGGCATGCGCAAGAAGCTGGCGCTGGCGTGCGCGCTCATCCACGAGCCGCGGCTGCTGTTCCTCGACGAGCCGTTCGAGGGTGTGGATGCCGTGGCCACCCGCGAGCTGCGCGACCTGCTGCAGAAGCTGGTGACGCAAGGCCGCGTGACCGTGTTCCTCACCTCGCACGTCCTCGAGGTGGTCGAGAAGCTGTGCACGCATGTGGGCATCATCGCCAAGGGCAAGCTGGCGGTGTGCGGGCCCATCGATGCGTTGCGGCAGGGCGCTGCGGGCACGCGCTCGCTGGAAGAGCTGTTCCTCGACACCGTGGGCGCCGTGCGCGATGACGCCGGCGCCGGATTGGACTGGCTCCACACCCGGCGGGATCCCGACGCGTGAGAACACTGCGCCTGTTGTTCTGGCTGCGGGTGCGCATCGGTATGAACACCACCGGGCTCAAGGGCCGCTGGGCCGCGGCCGGGGTCACGCTGTTGTTCGCGCTCGCCATGTCGCCGTTCTACGTGGGCGGCGCGATCGCTGCGCACACGTATGCGCGCGGCGCCGGCGCACCCGCGCTGCTGGTGGTGTTCGGCTGCGTGCAGCTGGCGATCCTGTGGGTGTCGCTGCTGACCGGGGCCATGGGCCGCACGTTCGAGCTCGACAAGCTCAAGCGCTACCCGCTGCGGCCGATCACGGTGTTCATCGCCAACACGCTGGCGTCGTTCACCGAGCCGATCATGGTCATGGCGCTGCCCTCGGTGCTCACCGCGGCCGTCGGCGTGGGACAGCACTCCGGGCTGCGGGCGCTGGCGGAAGCCCTCATGGGTGGCCTGCTGTTGTTGTTCGTGAGCGCCGCGCTCATCCAATTGTTGCTGGCGCTGCTCGACGACCTGCTGCGGCGCGAGTGGATGCGCTACGTGGCCGCGCTGTTCTTCACGCTCACCATCGTCGGTTTCCAGGTGGCCGTGAGCGGTGGCACGCGCCGGTTCATGGCCTCGGCCAAGCAGCCCGGGCTCACCGCCGAGCGGCTGTCGGATGAGGCCATGCGCATCTTCGAGCGCGTGCCCACGATCGCCGGACCAGCCGCCGTGGCCGGTGCGCACCGCGCCGGGCCGTTCGAGTCGCCGTACGTGGGGCTGGCGTCGTGCGCGGCGCTGATCGCGCTGTCCATGGGTTGGGGCGGCCGCCTCATGGCCAGCGGGGCCACGCGGGGTGCTCCGGGCGGCGGGTCGCGCGCGCGCAGTGGCAGCGCCTCGCGGGGCGGGATCACGGCTCGCATCCCCGGCCTGAGTGCCGTGCAGTCGGTGCTGGTCGCGCGCGAGCTGCGCTACCTGCTGCGCACGCCGTCGTTGCTGTACCAGATGGCCATCATCCCGCTCACCGCGATCGGACTGACGTTCGTGGGGCGCTCCAGCGATACGCAGTTCTCGGCGTTCATGCCCATGTTCCTGCTGGTCAGCTCCCTCGCGGGCCGCAACCTCATGCTGTGGGGCTACGACGGCCCCGGCGTGCGCACGCTGTTCCTGCTGCCGTTCCGCACGCGCGACCTGGTGCTGAGCAAGAACCTCGCGTGGATGGCCAGCGCGCTCCTGGAGGCCACGATCGTGTTCGCCTGGATGACCGTGCGCTCGCCTGCCACGATCGTGCCGCAGCTGCCCATGCTGGCGTCCGGCTACCTCGCCACGCTGTTCGCGGGCTCGGCTCTGGGCACCTGGGTGTCGATCTCCAAACCGGTCAAGCCGCCGCAGCAGGGCATGGCGCGCCGCAGCCCCGGCGGCCTCATCGGGCTCGGCGCGGTCCTGGTGCTGCTGCTGCTCGCGGGCGCGATCATCGTGACGGTGCTGGGCGCGCGGTCCGTGGCTCCCGCCGAGCAGGACCTGCTCGCCAGCACCGTGGTGACGCTGGCGTTCATGGCGGCGGCCGCCGCGGTGTGGTGGATCGCGCTCGAACGCAACGCCGACCTGCTCGAGGTGAAGCGCGAGGGTATGATCGACGTGCTCGCCAAGTCCGTCGACGCCTGAGACCCGCCGCGACCGGTCAGGGAATCAGCAGCGGCCGCACCCCCGACGCCAGCATGGGCTCGCCCTTCTTCATGGCGTGCATCTCCATGTCGAGTTGCCAGCCATGGAGGAGCCCCGGCGGCAGCGAGTCGCGCACGATCACGTAGAACGGCTCCTTGCTGGCCTCCACCATGAGGGTGCACACAGCCGCGCCGGTCATACGCTTGAACACCATGCGATAGCCGTCCGCGCCCGGCACCTTCTGCCACTTGAGCATGAGCCCGCGTTGCACCTCGGCGGGCAACTCGATGGCGATCTCGGTCTGTTCCGCCTTCGGTGCGCAGGCCGCGAACCCGGCGGCCGCCATGACCGCGGTGAGCGCGGCCAGCGACCAGCGCGCGGCATGAATGCGAAGGGTCACGTTGGGCGGGGTCATCCGTCTTCCTTTCGGTCTCGTGGCCGGCTAGCCAGCACGGCACCGGGTCGGCATCCATGCTCGAGGGCTCGGGTGTTCCCGCACATGTTGCCCCGGGCCGGCGCGCGCTACAAGCCGGCGGCCGGCGCGCTATACTCGCCGCCTTCCATCCTCCTCACGCCCTCGCGCACCCGGAGTCCCCATGCCCGTCACACCCCGTCACTCGCTCGCCATCCTGGGCGCCGGCCCCGTGGGCCTCGAAGCCGCCGCGCTCGCGCTCGAGCTGGGCTTCGATGTGCATGTGTTCGAACGCGGCGAACCCGGCGCGCATCTGGTGGCGTGGGGCCACGTGCGTATGTTCACGCCGTGGCGCATGAACGTGGGCCCGGCCAGCGCGCGGCTCTTGAGCCGGCACGGTGTCAGCGTGCCCGCGAGCGACGACTGCCCGAGCGGCCTGGAACTCGCCGAGCGCGTACTGCAGCCGCTGGCCGCCACGCCCGAGCTCAAGGCCCGCGTGCACGTGCTCACGCAGGTCGCCCACGTGTCGCGCCACGGCGCGCGCAAGAACGGCCACTCGGGCGCGGTCCCGCGCCACGAACAGCCGTTCCGAATG
>JBEBGT010000380.1:0-4029 GCA_040081365.1 Candidatus Eiseniibacteriota bacterium
GCGCATCTGTACCTGGTGCCCACGCTGCTCGGCTGGCCGTACGCCGGGGTGGCGTTCGACGTGGCGCTGCACGCCGGCACGCTGCTGGCGTTGTTGGTGGCGTTCCTCGACGACTGGCTGGCCATGGCGCGCGGTGTGTTCACCGCGGACCGTGCCGAGCGCGAGGAGTCGCGCCAACTGCTGGGCATGATCGTGATCGCCACCGTACCCGCGCTGATCGCCGGCAAGGTGATCGGTGAACTCGAGGAGCGGCTGCGCTCGGTGCCGCTGCAGGCCACCATGCTGCTGTTGTTCGGCGGGCTGCTGTGGGCCGCGGACCGCTTAGGCAAGAGCCGCGCCGACGCGCGGCTGCCGGGCTGGGGCACGGCGCTGTTCATGGGCTTCGCGCAGTGCCTGGCGCTGGTGCCCGGAGTGTCGCGCTCGGGCGTCACCATGACCGCGGGCCGCACGGCGGGCCTGTCGCGCATCAGTGCCGCGCGGTTCTCGTTCCTGATCTCGCTGCCCATCACACTGGCGGCCGTGCTGTACACCGGCCTGCTCAAGTCGCACCACCTCATGACCCAGGTGCCCTTGAGCACCATGCTCATCGGCGTCGCGAGCTCGGCGGTGTTCGGCTTCCTGGCCATCCGCTTCATGCTCGGGCTCCTGAAGCGCACCGGGTTCGGGGTGTTCGCGGCGTATCGCGCCATCCTGGCGGTCGGTCTGTTCATCTGGGCGGCCCGGCACCCTTCCTAGGAAGCGCCACCCGGCGGCCGCGGCGAGCGATCCCGGAAGTAGCGGTTCATGCGATCGCGCAGGTGCAGCCGGGCGCGATGCAACCGTGACTTCACCGCCGCCACCGACAGGCCCAGCTCGGTCGCGACGTCCGAGTTCGACTGCTCCATGATGTCGCGCAGCACGAACACTTCCTTCTCGTTGGCCGGCAGCAGGTCGACCTCGCGGCCCAGCACCTCGCGCGTCTCGGCATCGAGCAACTCCTCGAGCGGCTGCGCGGACCAGTCCGGGATGGCGAGCGGCTCGCTGTCGCCATTCGAGTTCTGCGACTGCTCGTACGAGACGTGCCCTTCGCGGCGCTTGCGCAGCTTCATGAGGCTGGCGTTCGTGGCGATGCGATACAGCCAGGTCGAGAACGTGGACTCGCTCTTGAACCGCGCCAGTCCGCGATACGCCGACAGGAACGCATCCTGCAGCGCCTCGGCGGCGTCGTCGTCATGGCGCAGGATCTTCGTGCACAGCCGGTACACCCGGTCGCGGTAGCGCCGCACGAGCTCGTCGAACGCACGGGTCTGCCCCGACTGGCTGAGCGTCACCAGTTCGGCATCCGTCTTGTTCGTGAGATCCATGGCGGTCACCTCGGAGTCCCGTGGGCGTGAGCGGCGGTACCAGCGGGCGAGCCGGCATCCGGGTCCAGATGGGAGTCATACACGATTTGGCCCGCGAGTGCCGTCCAGCGGGGCCGGGCCGCCGCGAGCTCGTGGCCCGCCACGCGGTGCAGATCGCGGTCCCACACCACCACATCGCCCGGCTCGCCCACCGCCAGCCGGCCCGATCCCAGCCGGCCCGCGGCGAGCGCCGCGGCTCCGCTCGTGTAGGCGGCCAGCGCCACGTCGAGGGAAACCGCCTGCGCAGGCACGAACGGGAGCCTATCCGCGCCCATGCGCTCCACTGCGGCCGCGAGCCCCAGCGCAGCGCACGGCGGCTCGACCGGGGCGTCCGAACCGAACGCCAGCGTGACGCCGGCGGCCGCGAGCGTGGCCCACGGGTAGCTGCGATCGCAGCGCACGCCCCAGGCGCGGCGCGCCACCGCGGCGTCGCTCGCGGCATGCTGCGGCTGCATGCTGGCGGCCACGCCGAGTGCGCGGAAGCGCGGCCGATCGGCATCGTCCAGCAGCTGCACGTGCTCGATGCGGGGCGGCAGCGGCAACGTGCGCAGCCGAGCGTGGTGCGCTTCGATGGCATCGAGGGCGTGCCGCGCGGCGCGGTCGCCGATGGCGTGGATCGTCACCGAGAAGCCGGCGGCGGCGGCCTCCCCCACCGCGGCGACGAGCTCGTCGCGGCTCAGGAGCGCCATACCGAGCGTGTCGGTGTCGTCGTAGCGCTCGAGCATGAGCGCCGTGCGCGACCCCAGCGTGCCGTCGGCGAACAGCTTCAACGAGCCCGTGCGGAACCAGTCGTCGCCCGCGAGCGCGGCCAGGCCGAGACTCCGCGCCTGCTGCAGCTGCTCGCTGCCGATGTGCTGCAGCACACGCAGCTGGTGGCGTGCGGCGAGCGCGTGCATGCGCTGCCAGTCGTCGTGGTTGCGCTGGTAATCATGCACCCCCGTGACGCCCTGGGCGTGCAGCGCGTGGGCCGCGGCATCGAGCAGCGCCGGCGTGAGCGCGGGTCCCGCGGCCTCCTCGAGCGCGGCGAACGCCGCCACGGCGTGCTCGCGCACCACGCCCGTGAGTTCGCCGGAAGCGTCGCGTTCGAACGTGCCCCCGGCGGGTTCCGGCGTGTGCCGCGTGATGCCCGCCGCGCGCAACGCCGCGGAGTTGACCCACAGCGCGTGGAAGTCGTGCCGATGCAGGAGCACCGGTCGTTCGCTCGCCAGTGCGTCGAGCGTCGCGCGGTGCGGCGGCTCGTGCCACTCGCTCTCGTCCCAGCCACGGCCCACCAGCGTGCCCGTGCCACCCGGGATGAGCGCGCGCGCGATCACCACGAGCGCCTCGGCCCGGCTGCGCTGGCCATGCAGGTCGGGCTGCATGCGGGCCCGGGCCCAGGGCGTGAAGTGCAGGTGCGCATCCACCAACCCGGGCGTCACGGTGGCGCCCGCGGCGTCGCGCACGTCGGCATCGGGCGTGGCGAGCTCCGCGGCGCGGCCCACGGCGACGATGCGGCCATCACCCAGGCGCACCGCGTCGGCGGCCAGCAAGCCACCGGACCACAGCCGGCCGTTCACGAGCACCAGGTCGCGCATCACTCGGCGCCCGCGATCACGGTGTTGAGCAACGTGCCCACGCCCTCGACCGTGACCGTGTCGCCCGCTGCGATCGGCGCGATGCCCGCGGGCGTGCCGGTGGCGATCACGTCGCCGGGCTCGAGCGTGACGAAGCGCGACAGGTAGTGCACCAGGAACGCCGGGCCGAAATGCATGTGCGAAGTGCGCGCACGCTGGCGGACTTCACCATTCACCGCGAGTTCGAGCGCCAGGTCGCGCGGATCGAGCCCGAGCGCGATGCACGGCCCGAACGGCGCGAACGTGTCGCTGCCCTTGGCGCGTGACCACTGGCCGTCGCGCTTCTGCCAGTCGCGCGCGCTGACATCGTTGAACGCCGTCACGCCCGCGACGTACGCCAAGGCCTCGGCCTCGCTCACGCGCCGCGCGCGCCGGCCGATGACGAGCGCCATCTCGCCCTCGGGATCGAAGCGCTCGAGCCCGGCGGGCCGCACGATCGCACCACCCGTGGCGAGCGCGGCGGTGGCGGGCTTGAAGAAGAACAGCGGCTCGGCCGGCGGGGCGCCGGTGCCGGGCGCCACCGTGAGGCTCTCCTTCACGTGTTCCACGTAGTTGAGCCCGATGCAGATGATCTTGTTGGGCTCGCACGGCACGAGACGCGGAGCGGTGACGGGGTCCCGCACGCCCAGCAGTTCGCCGCCCAGCCAGGGCGGGCCCGAGAGGCGCGCGAACTGGTCCCCACGATCGAGCCCATAGCGCGGGGCTCCATCGGCGAGGTAACGGACCAGCCGGGTGGGTTCGAGGGCGGCGCTCACTCGCACAGGTTAGCCGAAAGTGCGCCGGCGTGAAGGCCGGGCCCGAGGGCACGAAAAAAAGGGAGGTTCCCATCCAAGCGTGATGCAGTCCCGGGGGCCCGAACCGGATGCGACGGCACGTCCGGATCGCAACCAGTGGGTCGGGATGCAGGGCACGGACGAGGACAGGAAGCCTCGTGGGGAGAATTGTCCCGAATTGCCCGAGACACGGTCAAGGGGTCATCCCACCCAGTGCCGGACGGTATGCCTCCGGCCGCACGGTGCGCGCCGGCTCGGCCA
>JBEBGT010000381.1:0-4009 GCA_040081365.1 Candidatus Eiseniibacteriota bacterium
GCGGCACTACGATGTGGTGCACTATCACGCGCTCGGGCCCTCGATGTTCGCCTCGCTGCCACGCCTGGCGGGCAAGAAGACGGTGGTCACGGTGCACGGCCTCGACTGGCAGCGCGAGAAGTGGGGCCCGTTCGCCGCCTGGGTGCTGCGGCAGTGTGAGCGGCCGGCCGCGACGTTCCCGAATCGCACGATCGTGGTCAGCAAGACGTTGCGCGAGCACTTCAGGTCCGCGCACGGCATCGACGCGGCCTACATCCCGAACGGCACCCACATGCCGCACCCCCGAGCGGCCAAGAAACTGGCGGCACTGGGACTGGAACCCGGCAAGTACGTGCTGTTCGTGGGGCGGCTGGTGCCCGAGAAGGGCGTGCACTTCCTATGCGAGGCGTTCAGCCAGATCGACACCGACATGAAGCTGGCGCTGGTCGGGGGCCTGAGCTTCTCGCAGGACTACGTGAACGTGCTCAAGCGCCACGAGAGCGATCGCGTTCGGTTGCTGGACTACGTGTTCGGGGAGGCGCTCGAGGAGCTGTGGAGCAACGCCTACTGCGTCGTGCAGCCGTCCACCATGGAAGGACTGTCCATCGCGCTGCTCGAGGCCCTGTCGTACGGGCGCTGCGTGCTGGTGAGCGACATTCCCGAGAACATGGAGGTCGCCGAGGAGTGCGCCTTGAGCTTCAAGAGCAAGGACGTGGCCGACCTGCGCGACAAGCTGCGCCACCTGATCGCGCATCCCGACGAAGTGGCGGCTTACGGCGCGCGCGCCCGGGCGCACATCGCGCAGCACTACTCGTGGGACAACGTCGCCGAGTCGCACGCGCGGCTCTACGAAGAGGTGACGGGGAAGGCCCGCGCGAAACGCTGATCCGCGCCACCCCCGGCGGGGGCCGCGCGCGTGGCGCCGCCCGGGACGCTGTGCTAACCCTTCAGGTCCCATGACCCAGCCCTCCTCCGAACGTGGTGCCCTGATCCTGGCCGGCGGCCGTGGCGAACGGTTCTGGCCGTGGAGCACGCCGGAGCGTCCCAAGCAGTTGCTGCCCCTGGCCTCGGGTGGTCGCTCGCTGCTGGCGGCCACGTTCGCGCGTGCCACGCGGCTCATGCCGGCGCCGAACGTGGTCGTCATGACCTCGCTGGCACTGGTCGAGGCGTGCCGGCGCGAGTGTCCCGGTGCGATCGTGGTGGGTGAGCCGGTGGGGCGGAACACCGCGCCCGCCATCGCCGCGGCTGCGGCGTTCTTCACCGACACCACGGCGTTCGCCGTGCTGCCGAGCGACCATGCGATCGACGACGAACCGGCGTTCGCGGCCGACTTCGAACGCGCGTTCGCGGTCGCCGCGCGCGAGCCGCTGCTGGTGACGTTCGGCATCCAGCCCTCGCACGCCGAGACCGGCTTCGGCTACGTGAAGCGGGGCGCGCGGCTCGGCGAGCGCCTGCACCGCGTGGCGCAGTTCACCGAGAAGCCGGACCTCGAACGCGCGCGGGCCTATGTCGCGAGCGGCGAGTACGCTTGGAACAGCGGCATGTTCGTGTGGGGCAAGCGCACGTTCATGAACGCGCTCGCAGCGGGCCGGCCGGCGATCGCCGAAGCACTGGGCTCGTTGCACTTCCGCTCGGGCGAGGAACGCGCGTTCGAGGACGCGTTGCGCGAGCGCTTCGCCACCGTGGAGTCGGTGTCGGTGGACTACGCGGTGCTCGAGGTCTCGCCCAACGTGGTGACCCTCGAGGCGACATTCGACTGGGACGACCTGGGCGGCTGGGCCGCGTGGGCGCGCCGGCAGCCGAAGGACGAACGCGGTAACGTGACGTGGGGGCAGGCGGTGCCGGTGGACTGCGAGCGCTGCGTCGTGGTGGGCGATGGTTCGCCCGCGGCGCCGCTGGGTCTGCAGGATATGGTCGTGGTCACCACGCCCCAGGGCACGCTGGTCTGCCGGGTACAGGACACGGAACAGGTCCGGCGCGTCACCGAAGCGGTGCGCGCGAGGGGGAACAGGTCATGACGCAGGCATGCTGGCGCAGGTTCGCGCTGTTCGCCGTGGTGCTGTCGGTGCTCGCCGGTGCGGCGGCCGCCCGCGCGCAGGCTCCGCCCGCGAGCCGGGTCGCGCCGAGGCGTGCCGGTTCCGTGCGCCACCTGCTGCGCGGGCGGCAGCGCAGCGCGTGCTCGATGCGATCCCCGAGCCACTGCCGCCCGCGCAGCAGGTGCCGCCGCCGCCGTCGACCGATCGCAGTCGCGTCGTCGCGTCGCCGCGCACGCCGGTGCGCGCGAGCGAAGCGGCCTCCGACACCCTGCGGGTGGGCACGCCGGCGGGCGACACCGTGCGGGCCGAAGCGCCGGGGGATTCCGTCTCCGTGCCGGTGCCGTCGCCCACGCAGCCGCTCGGCAACCGCCCGGCGCCGGGACTGGCCATGCCCGACACGCTGCCGCCGCCACCGAACGCGCCGCTGCCGATCGCCGACCCGGTGCGACCCGTGGTCCCACCCGCGAGCGCCGCACCGGGCCCGAACGAGCCGTGCTGGCGGCTGCAGATCGCCGCCCCTGACGAGTCGCCCAAGGCGGAGTCGCGCCGCCAGGCCGGCGAGTCGTTGCTGCTGGTGCCGTTCGCGGTCGAGTTCCAGAAGGGCCTCTACAAGGTGCGCACGCGTGACTGCATGACGCGCGCGGCCGCCGACGCGTTGAAGCGCCGTGCCGCGGACTCGGGCTTCGAGGGTGTGTTCGTGGTCGACACGCACGCCGCCGCGGTGAAGCCCGCGCCGGCCCCGGCCCGCAAGAGCCCCGCGCGCCCGACCGCGAAGAAGAAGCCGCGCCAATGAGCCCGACGCCCGAACACACCACCGCCCGGCTGGTGATCTACGAGGACCGGCACTGGCGCTCGCTGCGGCCGCTCACCGACCTGCTGCCCGTGCCCGCGTTGGCGTTCGGTGCGTCGGATCTGGCGCGCCGCTGGATCGCGGCCGCCGGCGTCCCGCTGTTCGGGATCGAGGCTCGTGCGGGCGCGATGTCCGCGTGGCATCACGCGCCGTTACCGGACACGGGGCCGGTGTGCGCGAGTGACGATGCTCTGGTGGTGAACGCGGCCGCGCTGCCCGGGGACTGGTTCCACGAGCTCGCGGACTCGCGCACGCCCGCGCTCTGGCTGGGCGAGGGCCGCGTCGCCGGCGCCCGGCTGCCGCTGGCGCTGTTGCGCGGTGCGATCGGACGCGGCGACGACTTCGAGATGGTGTTGCTTGGGCTTGGACTCCCGGCCCTGCCCGTCGACGCCTCGTTCATCACGTGGCCGTGGGACCTCATGGCGCGCAATGCCGAGGCGATCGCGTCGGACCTGGCCGCGGTGGCACCGGCCGTGCGCGGGCGGCTGCACCGGCTGGCGTGCATCGAACGGCCCGAGCGCGTCATCATCGAGGACGGCGCGGTCGTGGGACCGTTCGCCGTGCTCGACGCCACGGACGGGCCGATCCTCATCGGCCGGGGCGCGCGCGTCGACGCGCACACGGTGGTGCGCGGACCCTGCGTGGTAGGCGCGGGTACGCAACTGCTGGGCGGCGCGATCTCGGGCAGCACGTTCGGGCCCGAGTGCCGTATCGCGGGCGAGGTCGAGGCCAGCGTGTGGCAAGGCTATGGCAACAAGCGGCACCACGGCTTCGTGGGCCATAGCGTGGTGGGCGAGTGGGTGAACCTCGGCGCGCTCACCACCACGAGCGACCTCAAGAACAACTACGGCCGCGTGAGCGTGTGGATCGATGGCCTGCTGGTGGACAGCGGCTCCAACAAGGTGGGCGCGATCGTCGGGGCGCACGCGAAGACCGGGATCGGCACGCTGCTGCCCACCGGGGCGGCCGTGGGCACGGCCGCGAACCTGTTCGGTGGCGGTGTGTTCGCCCCCAGGCAGGTGCCGCCGTTCGCGTGGTGGGACGGCACGGCCTTCGCCGAGCACGAGATCGAGCGCTGCGTGGCCACCGCCCGCATCGCGACCAGCCGCCGTCAGCGCATGCTCACCCCGGCGGCCGAGGCCGC
>JBEBGT010000035.1:0-15019 GCA_040081365.1 Candidatus Eiseniibacteriota bacterium
GGTGGGTCGCGCGACCCGGTGGGGATCAGTCAGTCGGATCATGGGGGTCCGGTTCGTTTCCGTCGGTCGGTGGAAGTCAGCGAAGGACGACGACACGCACGGTCTCACGCCGTCCCGTGCCATCGAGGGTGAGGAAATACAGGCCCGGCACGAGCGCACGGCCGTGCGCGTCGTCGCCGCGCCAGGGGATCGTCAGGGTGCGCGCCGGATCGAGCGTGCCGGCGGCCAGATCACGCACCACACGGCCCGTCGCGTCATAGAGGCGCACGCGATAGCGCGAGGCCGCGCGGCCCGCACCCAGCTCGAGCTGCACCTGGGCTCCGGGGCCGGACACGCGGAGCGGGTTCGGGCCCGCGAAGTGCAGCCGCACCGTGCCCACGCCCTCGGGCACGCCCAGCGTGTCGGGGACGTAGCGCAACGCGGCGAGCGCATCGGGAATGCCCCAGCCGGTGAGCGTGTCGGGCGCGGAGGCATGCGAGGCCGTCCGCTTGAGCGCTTCGATGATCCACACCGGCGGCCAGTCGGGCCGCGCCTGCATGAGGCATGCGGCCACGCCCGCCACCAGCGGCGCGGCATAGGACGTGCCGTTCGCGCGCATGAGCAGGTTGGGATCGGACGTCGGCGCCGCGAGCAGCACCTGCACACCCTGGGCGGCCAGGTCCGGCTTGATGCGGCCGTCGTAGGTGGGGCCCTTCGATGAGAAGCTGGCGCGCACTCCGAGCGAATCGACCGCGGCGATGGCCAGCACGCTGTCGCCGTTCGCGTCGCCCGGGGCCGACAGTTTGCGGCCCACGCGCGCGTTGTTGCCGTCGTTGCCGGCCGAGTTCACCACCAGGATGCCCTTGGCGGCCGCGATCTCGGCGGCGCGAGTCACGATGCTGGTGTGGCCGTCGAGCATCGGGTAGGTGACGTCGTGACCCGCGCTGTCGGGGAACAGGTTGTAGCCGAGCGACGACGTGAGGATGTCGCAGCCCAGCGAGTCGGCCCATTCCGCGCCCATGCCCCAGTACACCATCTCGATGGGCTTCTCGCTGGCACTGTTCTCGGTGCGCGCCAGCGCCACGTTACAGCCGAAGGCGGGCGACAGATAGACGCCGCTCCAGCGGCCCGCCACGGTGCTGAGCGTGGTGGTGCCATGCTGGAAGTCGAGCGGGAAGTCGACGGTGTCCTGGACACTCGTGCCGCCGCGGATGAAGTCGCGCGTTCGCCCCGCGCCCACCGGGATCGTGCGCAGCGTCTGGTGCTTGCGATACCAGTTGAAGCCGTCGTCGAGCACGCACACGTTGATGCCGGTGCCGATGTAGCCCGAGTCGTGCACCGCGATCACATTGAGCCGCTGCAGCTGGGTGAAGGTCTGACCATACAGCGCCTGTGCTGCCGCGCTGCGCGCGCCGCGACCCGGCGCGAGGGGTGCGTCCGGTGCCGCCGGCTCGGCCGCGTCCGGCGGCAACGGCGTGCGCACTCGCGGCATCGCGAGCTCGACCGGCGTGACGCGCTGCACGAACGACTGCGCCGCCAGCACGGCGAGCTGCGCACCCGAGAGCTGCACGGCCGCGTGATTGAACCAGCGCGACACGCCATAGGGCTGGAAGCCGAGCACGGTGAGTGCGCGCAGGTAGTCGTCCGACACCGGCAGGTCGAGGTAATCCACCAGCGGGGTCACCCGGGCGCGCAGCCGCCGCCGGCGCGCATCGGGCGTGAGCGCGGCCTCGGCCGCGGCGAGCCGTGCCGCGAGGTCCGCGGGACCACGCTCGCCCTTGTCCACGAACTCCACCCACACCGTCACCGGAGGAGCGTCGGGCAGCAGGGCCGCACGCAACCGGCCGTCGAGCTTGGGGCCCAGTCCAGCATCCTGCGCGTGGGCCAGCGGGGCGAGTACCAGGCCACCGATGATCGCGATCAGGGCCAGTGCGCGCCGCGGTGCAAGCGCGGGCCAGGCCCCGGCGCACCCGGTGGACGGCGCCCGCGAGGCCAGGGCGCGTGGGGCGGGATGCGAGACCGGTGGGCACATGCGGTCGATTCTACACCTGTCCGGGCACGAGTTCAGGCGCGGACATCCCCGGTGACCTCAGCTTTGACGAGGGCTTGCAGTCCCCCCACCACATGGCCGGCGGCGTTCGTGACCGGCGTGCGGCGGTGCTCCGCGAGCCGGGCCCGGTCGGCCCCGGCCAGCATACCCAGGGCCTCCAGTACTTCCACCGCAGCGGGCCCCAGCGCCCGCATGGCACCGTCCTCGCACTTGATGGCGAGCCCCAGACCGCGGTCCGGGTCCGCCACCAGGAGCAGCCCCTCCGCCCCGCTCTTGGCCAGCAGGCGGCCGCCGCTCGCCAGCATGAGATCCGTGGCCAGCCGGCCCTCGCCCTCCACCAGCACGGGATGAGCGGCCATGACCCGCCCGATCCGCTGCAGGGCGCGCCCGCGACGCTCCCCCCCCTGCGCCATGGCCACGGCGATGCGGGCGTAGCCCTGTGCCATGCGCTGGAGCGGCAGCCCGAAAACCGGCAGGCTGCAGCCATCGATCCCCGTGACGATGCTCTCGGCGGGTACGGCACAGCACTCGGCCACGGTACGATGCAGGAGCTGCTGGAGCGGGTGCGCGGCGCGCTCATAGCCCTCGACGGGCCAACCCTCGGCCCGGCACATCGCCAGCATGCCGGCGTGCTTGCCCGAACAGTTGTTGTAGAGCGGACCGCAGCGGCCGGGATCACGCCGCACGTCTGCGAGTGACTCCGGGTCCTGTGGGTCGTGGTAGCCACACGCCAGCAGCGTGGGCTCGAGCCCGAGCCGGGCGAGCAGGCCTCGCACCAGATCCAGATGGGCGCGGCTGCCCGAATGCGAGGCCGCCATGATGGCGATCTCGGGATCGCTGCAGCCCAGCGCGTCGGCATGCCCGCGCTCGATGAACGGCAGCAATTGGAACGGCTTGGCCGCAGAGCGGAACGACGTCAAGCGGCTGGGCTCGGCACTCGCGGAACTCACGAGGCCATTCGCATCCACCAGCACGCACTGCACCTGATGGCGCGATTCCGCGATGTCACCGCGAAGCACGAGCACTTCAGCTTGCAGGCGCATGCAGGGTGCTGCTCCCGGTGCAGGAGAGTCGAAGCCCCGCGCCGGCTGGCGCGGGGCTTCGCGGATCAGCGGATGACGACCAGGCGGTTCTGGAAGTGGAACGTGCCCGACTCGATCCGGTACATGTAGATGCCCGAAGCGACCGGCGCACCGGAGCCGTTCCGCAGGTCCCAGCGTTCGAAGTCGCGGACCGTATCCGAGTGCGTGATCACGCGCACGAGGTCGCCCGCCACGGTGTAGATGCGGATCGTCGAGGAGGTCGGCAGGTTCACGAAATGCACCTCGCCCTGCCCCGGCTGATCCCAGACTTCGCTGCCGCGATACGGATTCGGCACCGCGAACACGGTCTCGAGGTCGGGCGTCGGACCACCCGTCGGTTCCACCGGGCCCGCCAGATTCCGCAACTTGTGGTTCAGGTTCGGGCACGTGCCACGGCTGTTCGGATCCGAACAGCGCGCGAAATTGTCGAGCGTGTCGGGGAGGAAAAGGTCCTCGAAATCCGGATCGGTCGTGTTCCGGCGTTCGATCGTGACGGAATACCAGGTCTTGAAGCCGTCGTGAGGACCGGGCGGCGCGCTCAAGATGAACACCGAGTCGCCCACCGACGCGCAACGGCCATCGGGTGCGATGCGCCGGCACACCTTCACGAACTGGCCGTTCGAATCCGGATCCACGAACGTCACGATACTGTCGTGCACGACACCGCCGTTGCAGATGTAGTTCATGGTGGTGGCGTTGAGGCGCGAGAAGTTCCAGGTGAGGTCGCTGCCGAAGTTGAGCGAGAAGCGCCGGATGAGCACCGCCTGCGAACTGTCGGGCGTATTCGTCATGCGGTAGATGCGGTAGCCACCGAAGTCCGGCCGCGCCTCGGCCAGCCGGTCGCGCAGGAACCGCACCGTGATGGCGCGCGGCCGGATCGCCAGGCTCTCGGCCTGCGGTCCCTTGAAAGCGCCCACGCAACGATTGCGGAACGTCAGGATGCCATTGGCGTCGCGGATGACGGAACTGTCCTGCCAGACGCCGGGGTTCGCCCACACCGGGATGTCGGGGAAATTCGAAGCCGCGTGGGCAGGGCGCGCCATCGTGCCGGCCGTGATGGCCAGCACGAGGGCGCAGACGGCGGCGCGCAACGCGCCGCCGAAGGCGTTATTGGACATGGATCACTCCGGCGTCGTGCCGACGGGCACACGCGCGCTGACGGTTCTCTGGGCAGGCGTCACGATGCGCACCGGCGAGGAACCACCGCTCTTGATGGAGGGCGCGATCGAACCGCGGTCGATGGGATTGCGAGTCAGGCCCCAGATGTCCTGGAGGACGAAGTCGACCAGACCCATGCCGTCCTGCCGCACGAAACTCCAGAACGGGAAGCCGGTGAACACGAACTGGTTCGCCTGCCTGCCGTGGTAGTAGGTCATGGTCGGGGCACGAGGCGCGGTGTTCGGCGGGATCGGAGTCGTGAGCAGCACGACGCCCTGCGCCTCGAACAACGTATCGAGCACCGAGGCCTCACGCGTCACATCGACGTCCGGATCGATGTCCTCGAGGATCGAGTTGTTCTGCTGGATGTACTCGCACGGGAAGCTGCTCTGGTAGAACAACCCGGACTGACTGCTAAGACGCGTCGGCGGCAGCGGCTCAACGTCCGGCGACAACCAGCGCATCTCCGTCGGCAGCTTGCTGTACTGCGGCGAGCTGATCGGCGCACCCGTGAAGAAGTTGTGGTGCGTCCACGCCGGCTTGCCTACGTAGGTGACGGGGTTCGTGCCGCCAGGGCCATTGAACACCGTGTACTCGTAGCGGAACGTGTTGATGCTGCCCTTGGTCACGGCCACGGCGGACTGCCAGTGCGCACCGTCGTACATGATGCGGCTGGGCGCCAGCTCGCCGAACTGCACGGCGCTCGAGAAGATCGTGGTCTGACCCTGGTCGTTGGTCTTGCGGTTGAACTGGATGAGCGAGGCGTACGCACCACCACCGCCCGCCAGCCACACCCGGCCACTCAGCTGCACGTAGGCGGCCAGCGTGCTCGCCCGGCCCGGCCCGCTCATCGAGTAGAGCGCCGTCACCGGCTTGATCGTCTGGTCGTTGTCCTGCGTGTACTGCGCACCCGTCGCGTCGACCAGCCAGACCACGTTCTTGTACTTGCCGATCGTGGACAACAGCACGGCGTTGGCCGCGTTCTCCAGACCCAAGCGGGTGCCGAGGGTGTCGAACGCGTAGCCGGCGAACAACCCCGGGCGGCTGACCACACCCGTCGTGGGGTTCTTCGTGCAGCGCCAGTTGAAGCCACCGCGGGCGAACAGGAGCGTGTCGAACTCGGAGCGCGACGGCCACGGCAACGTGTAAGTGTTGGGGCAGCCCGTGGCCAGCATCTTGTCGGGCTCGAGCCGCGTGTCGTCGATGATCAGCAGCTCACGATCGAGCGTCGGCGTGACCACCGTGATATGCAGCACGCCCAGGCTCTTCTGGCCGTTGTTGTCGGCGCACTCCAGATAGAAGAAGTGCTCGCCATCGGACAGGCCGGGCAGCGTCGTCGTACCCGGCATGGTGGGGCTCGGCTGGCTCCAGTGGATGAGATCCGTGTTCTCGTCCGTACGGTCGGTCTGGTCGTTGATGTTGCCGTCCAGCATCCAACGGAACTCCTGGATGCGCGACCCCGCGGTCGGGAAGGCCTCCCAGTTCACGGCGATGGGTGTGTGAGACGGCACTTCGATGTTGATCCAGCGCAGCGGGTCCGGACTGTAGCCACCGCTCTGGTACACGAAGTCGATGTACTGGTTGTTGATATGGATGAGCGGGCCGTTCGAGGCCGCGAATCCCGCCGTGAGCTGGAGCATGTTCGAGTTGAGCGTGAACACGGGCGAATAGGCGCCCGCCTCATCGAAGCCGATGAGCACGAACAGGTAGCTCTTGCCGGGCGTCAGGTTGGTGAACTGCACGAACTGCGTGTCGGCGCTCGTGGAGTCCCAACCGGCCCAGTCGGTGGGGGCATCGCGCCGGCGCAGCGAGTCCGGGTTCGACAGGAAGATGGCGTTGTCCGGGTCGACCAGGTCGATCATGCGGTACTTGTACTTGACCGGCTTCTGCGAGAACTGGCCGTCGGGATCGGACCCCGTCCAGTCGATACGCACCGAAGGTGTGACCTGCGCGCGCAGCAGTGCACTCGGGCTGGGGTTCAGGATCGCCACCGTCGGCGCGATCGTGAACGAGTAGAACGCGCGGTCCTTGCGCGGCGACTCGGCCTGATCGTCATCGACTGCCTTGATCACGAACACATGCGGATCCGAGGCCGTGGGCAGGTTGGTGCCGCGGATCGAGTCCGGCTGCGAGGCACGGAAGAAGATGATCTCCTCGTTCTTCTTCGTGCTCACCCACACCGTGTCGGTGTTGGTGGGGTCGATCGCGTACTCGTAGTGGTCGATGCGCCCGTCCGGGTCGTTGCCCGACCAGTTCACGCGGTAGGCGTAGAAGTACGGGTTCTTGAGGTCCTTGAGGACCGGGGCGTTCGTGAGCTCCACCGTGGGGCGCTGGTTCGGGAACAGCACACCGCCGGGTTTCTTGCCACAGCCGGCGAGCGCGAGGCCCACCAGCAGCAGCATGACGCCGGCCTGCCAGCCCGCTCGCAGGGACTTCGGGATCATTGCTTCCTCCTACCACTATCCAACGAGGACCCCGGTCGAAGAGTCGAGTCGTTGCCAGTACCGGAATGGATGTCGGCCGTCGCCGGGGGCGCAGGCCCGATCGTGACGGTGAAGTCCCGCTCGATGCAGCGGCCCTGGTTCGGCGACTGCTCCCCGGGCTGGAACGGACACCGGGTCGGCCAGCGCAGGTCGTCGCACTCGAGGCAATCGCACAGGCGGACCCGCGCGGTCACCGCACCACCCGCGATGTAGGGCGGCACCTGGACCGAGAACAGGTTCTGCTGCGTGAAGCTCGTGCTCGACACGAAACAGGTGTCCTTCGAGGTGTCGAGCGCGTACTTGCCGAGGATCGCGATCTTGCGGCGCAGGATCGGCGCGAACGGCTGCGGCGTGCCGCCCAGGCGATTGAACGGCGCCTTGGGGTCGAGCGGATCGACGTCGTCCGCAGGCAGCGTGAAGTTGATGGTGCGGCTGGTCGCCGGCGAACCCTGCGTGGCGACGAGGACACCCGCCACGAAGCGCGGGGCGCGATCGACGTAGAACTGCAGCACCTTGGAACGCAGCTCGAGGTCCTCGGGTGATGCCCCGCCCCCGTCGACGCGGTCGACGATGCCCGGGGCGCCGCCGGGCCGCTGGTCGACGCGGCGGTCGACCGTGCCGTCGCCGTCCTCGGCGTACACCACGGCGTAGGCCTTGCCCGCCGTGGTCATGCCCCAGTACCCGTTGATGACCGGGTTGTGGAACACGGACGCCGGGTCCATGACCGGGTAGGTCGTGGTCTCGGACGGCTGGCTGACCTGGTTCGCCGGATCGGTACCGCCGCGCACGCGCACGATGACGCGGAAACCGATCGGTGAACCGTTCGGACCGCTCGGCGTGAGCACCGGGTAGTGCTGGTTCCGGATGTCGGCGTCCAGCAGGTCGACGTTGATGCGGGCGCGATAGGGCGAGTCGCGATCGAAACCACCGGACGGGATGATCACCCACGAGTTGAGGTGCACCGTGTCGCCTTCCTGGTGCAGCCACAGCCGGTCGTTGTAGATCTCGAAGAACGTCTTGCGCTGCGTGCGCAGCGCCGGAAGCTTGGTGAGCGAGTCCGTGCTCAGCATGCTGTTGGGCACGCCAGCGAACAAGCTGCCCCAGCCCGTGAACGAGTTATCGATGAACCAGTAACGCTTGGTGCCGCCATTCGACGTGAACGTCTGCCACGGCACGAGCGGGTCATTCGGGTCGGGCCCGGCGAACCAGGTGTCCGGGGCGAAGTTCATCTGGAACCAGCGCGTCGCCTCGCCGCGCCAGCCGGACTGGCCCAGCGCGCGGAGCGTGAAGATCTTCTGGCCGGGCGTGATGCGGTCGGTGCCCACGCCGGTGTTGTACTCGGCGGTATGCACCGACGAGTCGGCCGTGTTGAAGGAGGTCTCGTCGAGCTTGTAGCGGTAGCCCGTGATCACCGTGCTGGGGATCGTGGACTCCCCGTGCCAGCGCAGGCTGATGCGCGCATTGGCGGGGATGGTGTCGCGCGGGACGTTGTGGTCGACGCTCAGCTCGAACGAGTCGCGCACGAAGAACGTGCGCTCGCTCGCCTGCACCGAGCCGTCGGGCAGCAGGTCGTACACGGTACCCACGGCTTTCAACTCGTCGACGATGGCCAGCGGCGGGAAGCGGTCGTAGGCGCTGAAGATGAAGCGCGCCGGGGTCGGGTCGGGACGGCCCTTGTTGTCGACCGCGTAGATGAAGAACGCATGCTGGCGCTCGTTCAGGTCTTCAGAGGTCGTGAACACGAAGATGCTGTCGGCCTTGGTCGTGAACTGGTAGTCCGCGGCCTTGGGACCGGGCAATGGCGGCACGGAGGTGAAGCCCTCCGGCGGCACGGGCAGGGTCTCGACCACGGCGAAGTAGTAGCCCGCGACCGCACCATCACGATCGGCACCGGCCCAGTACAGATGGAACCGCACGGGGATACGAGCCGGGTTCGGCCGGATCGGTCCCGAGTTGTCGCGAGTGGTGATGGTGTCCTGCGGCGCGGCGACGATCCACGTCTCCGGCGCCTGATTATCGAGCGAGGGAGCAACTGCTTTTCGACAGCCTGCACCCAGGAAAGCCAGAAAAAGGCAAAGAACAGCCCCGACACGTAAGCGCATTCGCGCCCCCCAGCACGCCCAGTCGATGTTGAAGGAAGTGGCCGGAGGCTACGCTCGGTGGCCGGGGGCGTCAAGCCAAAATCCGGCTGTGACTTGGCGGATTCTGGACGTGCCATTCCCAGGGCCCTGCGCGCCGCTGCTCATGCCTCCAGCGGGGTCGCCCGGTCAGGCGGTCGGCCGGAGCTCTGGCCTGAGATCTGAGCCTCGGCCGCTCTCACTCGCGGCTGGAGTCCCGGCTCGTCATGGCTCCATCGTACTCCATCCGGAGACTACAGTGCCAGTCCGGATCGCAACAAAAAGCCGGAGGGCGAGGATCGCTCCCCGCCCTCCGGTGAACTGCGGACTACGTGCTGCGACTAGTTGTTCAGCACGATGATGCGGCCGGCGTCCTTCTGCACGCTGCTGCGCACGAAGTACACGCCACGCGCCACCTTGCTGCCAGCGTCGTCGGTGCCATCCCACTGGATGGAGTGCTCACCGGCCTGGAAGACGCGATCGGACAGGTTGCGGATCTTACGACCAGTGACGTCGTAGATCGAGACCTGCACACGACCAGCCTTCGCCACCGAGAAGTGCACGAGCGACACACCCTGCTTCATGATCGAGTTGCCGATCTTCATGAAGTTGGTGTACGCGCGGCCGTTGCCCGGAGCGTCCAAGGTGACCGAAGGGGCACCCGGGACCTGGCAGATGGAGCTGAACACCTTCGTCAGCATGTAGTAGTAGTACGCCAGACGGCCGTTGTCCGAATCGCAGTAACGAGCGAGCAGGTGCTCGATCTCGTAACCGCTGGTCGCCGTGATCCAGGGGCGCAGAGGCGTCGTCACCTTCACGACGTCCGAGACGTACGGGCCATTCACGCCCACGTTCTCGTAGAAGCCACCCTCGACCGCTTCCGCGATCGCCGGGTTGCGCTGGAACACGTCGTTCGACCAGGTGCAGAGATTCTGGACACCGTACACGTCGCCCGCCGTGGTGAGCGCGGTGGTGGTCGCAACGTCCGCGCAGTCGTTCGTGTTGCCCGACAGCGACTGGTAGGACGGGTTGCGGAACACCAGACCGAGCCGGTCCGTGAGGAACGTCGTGTGCGCGGCGTCGATACCGCCCGTCTGCTTCTCGGACTGACCGAAACCGTCACCCTGGATGAACATACCGCGCGGCTGCGCCAGACCTGCCGGAGCCGTGAGGAAGTCATTGAACAGGGCGATGTCGTTCTGGCTACGGTTCGTGAACGGCCCGAGGACGCCCGAGGCCAGGTCACCCGACAGGATCGCCACGATGCGATAGTACGCACGCAGCATTTCCGGCGTGGGGCCCGACTTGGCTTCCCGACCCGCAGCGAAGCCCATGTTGGCGCGGTTCGCGAGACGGGCACCCGGGGCGCCGGCGCTCGTGGTGAGCGATTCGGACGCCTTCACGCCGTACATATCCCACGTCGTGCCGGGCTGGCTGTTCTGGTTGCTGACCGCGACCGACGGATCCGTGAGCATGCTGAGGCCAGTGATGACCGTAGAGCCCGGAGCCGTCCAGCCGTTGTGAGCGCCGCGCTTCGCAGCCGCGGTGCCACCGATCGAGTCCATCACCGCCACGAAGCGACCTTCGTTACCACGACGGTCGTTCAGGTCGATGTAGAGCATGCACGCAGCGCCAGCGCCGCCGAACGCGTTGTTCTTCCAACGATCCGGGAGGACGCCGAACTGCTGCCAGCGGTGCTGATCCGTCGAGCCTTCACCACCCTGCGGCGTGATGAGGTTCGTGTCGGGGCACATCGCGAAGCGGACCAGCGGATCGATCGCGTGCGACTTGCGATAGAAGTACTGGACGTGCGAACCCGGCGTGAGCATGCCGTCGGGGATGATCTTGGTGAATTCCTTCGTGGTCGCCGAGCCGTCAAAGCCCGTACGCGACTGCGGGACCGTCGTGAGCCACGCCGGGATCACGCCATTGCAGCTGGCGTTGTTGATCGTCGGCGAGCTGTTGAAGGCCTTGGTCGTGTCGATCACGAAGCAGCGGAACTTGTCCACGCCGAGCGTCGCGAACTTCGGATCGCTCTCGTGGTACATCGTCATCCAGCCGTTGGTCGTGAGACCCGTGCCCGTCGGCTGCGTGCCGCCGACCGGGAACACGTTCAGCTGCGTGGAGTCCATGCGAGCGGAGTTCCACGTCAGCGGATCCCAGCTGGTGTTGCTGTTGTGCGTACCGGCAGAGACTTCGCCAGGGTTCGCGATGTACTGGCCCCAGAACGAAGGGTCACCCGGGGTGACGACGCCGAGCTGGTTGGTCGGCACCTGCAGCAGGACGCCCGTGGGCGTGCCGCCGGGGAGCATGTTGCGACCAGCCGCGATCTGGTAGTTACCCGGACCCGGGAGGATACGGAAGACGAGGTCCACACGGACCGCCGCCAGAGCCGGATCATCCGCACCCGTCACCGTGGCATTGCCAGCGATGATGGCGCTCGAGTCACCCGGGATGTCGAAACGAAGCGCGTTACCGGTCGCCTGGGCGTTGTTCAAGCCCGTGCGGATCAGACCCGTGGTCGTATCGAACGCAGCCGTGCCGGGGACACCAGCCGTCTCGTTCGCCGGGAACGTGTCATTCACGAACTGCCAGATGTCCGAGGACACCGAGCCGATCGCGACCGCCGAGCCCGCGCTGGCCTGGCCGGGGACACCCGGCAGGTCGACGAAGGCAAGGGTGGCGTTGTCGAAGTAACCACCGTCAGCCGAGTTGCAGCCGAGCGAGATGGCGAAGCGGAAGCACTGCTGCTGATGCGCGAGGAAGAACTTCATCGAATCCGGGATGCCCGAGGCATTCGACGTGCGCAGCGGCGTACCATTGCCGGCGAACGGCTCGAAGTCCGTGAAGCACTGCGGCTCCGGATTGAACACGATGAAGCCGGGGTAGTTCGGCTGGCCCCAGGCGGTGCCGACGTTGCCGACCTGCACCGAGGGGTAGCACTGCGAACCGAACACCCACGACTCGCCCGAGAAGCTCAGGTTGAACATACCGGCGTACATGTCGTACCAGATGATGATGTCATCACTGGCAGCGGCGATGCTGGCCGAGATGCCCATCGAGTTCGGCGACGCACCACCCACGCCCGTACCGAGCAGGTTGATGGTCGGCGACATGATGTTCTGCGAGATCTCACGGAACGCCGTGAACCGCGAATCGCCGGCGCCTTCACCGTCGTCGTGGTTGCCAGCCGTGATCACCAGGCCGCCGATGTTGCAGGCGCGCGCACCGGAGGTCGGCGGGCCGCACAGGTCGTTGTACGTCAGACCCGAGAGCGCTTCGACGTGCATGTACTCGCCCGGCGGCTTGCCGGTGGAACGCCAGTTGTTGACCGTGCTGACGCCCGGAGGTGCAGCAGCGTCGAAACGGTTGTCGATGGAGTTCACACCGCTCTGCTCCGCGCCTTCGAAGTTACCGATGACCGTCGGCCCACCAGCGCCCACCGTCACGGTGACGTCGTCGACGAGAACAGCGCCGTAGCCCAGCGAGGTATAGCCCGAGTTACGCGTATCCGAATCCGCGAAGCCGCGGTTCGTCTTGACGCGGAACACGAGACGGACGTTACCCGAGGTCGCGGGCGACAGGATGCTCGCGATCTGACCGGCCGGGATGACGACCGAGGCCGTCGGCGTGGCCGACAGCGTGTCCGCCGGGTTGTTGCCGGCGACACCCAGGATCTCGAAGTACGTGGCACCGGCGCCGAAGGTCTTCAGGACCTCCGAGAACCAGCGACGCTGCTTGTCGTACACCGGGCGCGTGGTGCCGTCCGAGTAGACACAGGCGGCGTCGTTCACCGGAGCGCCGACGTACACCATGAACGAGTCCTGCGGGGCATTCGCACCAGCAGCGGAGCTGCTGATGAAGTTGCCCGGAACGACGGCGAGCGGATCGCCATGGAACCAGCCCGTACGCGTCGCGGCGTTCGTACCGATCGACGTCGACATGCGCGTGCGGTAGCTGAACGCGACCGTCAGGGCCTGGCTGCTCGTGATCGCGATGTCGCGATAGAGCATCTGGTCCATCTGGTCCACGTAGCCGGGGAAGCGCTGGATGTTGCCCGTCGAGGCAGCATCACCGAGCGCGGCCACGACGTTCTGGTTGAACGGGTTGCCCGTCTGCGCGTCGACAACCGTGTTGTCCGCGTGCTGACGGAGACCGCACCACGCCGACTTCGTACCGCTCAGCGGGGTCCAGGGCACTGAACCGGCCGGGTTGATGGTGTTACCCGGATCGGAGTGCCAGATGCCCACAACGCCGAACGTACGCTTGGCCGAGGCCCGCTGGCTGATCACGTAGTTGGCGATGTTGCCGTGGTCGATCGCCCACCACGGACGATTGTCGTCCGTAAGGGTCAGACCGCCCGCGGAGTTGTACTGGCGGTGGAGCGGCCACCAGCCCTGGAGCGAGTCCGGAGCCTGGATGCCGACCGAGTTGTCCCAGTCCCAGAACGCGTTCGTGGGGCTGTTGATGCCCGGCAGGTAATCGCCGGTGAAGATGTTCCAGTAGTTATCGGCGGCCGTGTGAAGGCTGAAGGACTTACCGACGTACACCGTGTCGGGATCCGGCCCCGCGGACACGCTCAGACGAGCGGCGCGCGACTGCAGGAGCTCCTTCGCCATCTTGGCGTTCACCAGCTTGATACCGAGGTCTTCGGTCTGGGCGAACGCGCTGCTGGCCACCATCGCGGCTGCACCGATCAGGCACAGGAGCGCGACGAACGGCTTCTTCATGTGACTACCTCCATCGTCGCAATGCATGGGCAATGCGAAGTCTTCCGAGTACGGATTGCGAGCGAGGTGTCGCCAAAACAAATCGCCGGCGGACGCTCGACATTAGAGAGCATTCCGACGGCATGGCTGCACGACCGAGTCCCGATCCCCCCTTTCCGCTGTCCGGGACACTCTTTAGGCAGTTCAGAGTGAGCGGACCCATGGTGTGTGTATCTCGATTTTGAGTGCTTCGTGCGAGCGACCGCTGCCAGCCGACACGCGAGACGAAACACCGCGGAGTTCGATGAGGTGCGAATGTGGGGCGGAGGGAACGATCCCCGGACCCCGACACGGAACAAAGGCTAGGCGGGGTTCATGCCTCTGTCAATCCGTTTTTTGCTCGGTGACAACTCTTCCGACACGAGGCAACGCACGGATTCACAACAGTCTGCCGCCGCGAGCATGGTCCAGGAGTGGGCTCTCAGCCTCTGCGGTCGAGGGTCTGGAACGCCCGCAACGCAGCACTCGAGACCTCGCGCAACGACACACGGGCTTGTTCAGCCACATCGAACACGGAGTCGTACTCCGGCATGGCGCGCTCGTTCCCCTCTGGGAGAGCGGCGACCTTCACGCGCACCGCACCGTACTCGGTGACAACCTCCATGATGCGTCGTGGCAACTCGATACGCCGTTCCTCGCGCACCCGCACGCCGAGCGATGTCGTGTCGCGCAGCACCAACGCGGCGAGCCGACTCGCGTCCGCCGGTTCCGCCACGATCACCAGCCAGAGCCCGGTGCGGCCCTTCTTCATGGTGACCGGCGCGACCATGGCGTCCAACGCCCCGGCGGCCAGGAGGCGCTGGAGCGTCGCCGAGACGAACTGCGGGTTGTCGTCGTCGAGCGCCGTCTCGAGCACCGCCACGGTGCGCTCCACCGGGGCAGCCGTGCGGGTCGCCGGCTTCTCTCCGATCAGGAGCCGGACGATGTTCGGATGCCCCGGGAAGTCCTTGGTGCCCGCCCCGGTCCCCACCGCCTCCAGGCGGAACGCCGGCGGATCGCCCCACTGGCTCACGAGCGTCATGAGCAGCGCGGCACCGGTGGGTGTGACCAACTCACCCTCGACTGGACCGCCATAGACCGGTGCCCCGCGCAACAGCAGCGCCGTGGCGGGCGCCGGCACGGGGATGCGGCCGTGCTGCGAATCCACCGTCCCGCGGCCGAGCGGCAGCGCCGAGGAACTCACCGAGGTGATGCCGAGTACGTCGAGCCCGAGGAGCGAACCCGCGATGTCGATGATCGCGTCGATCGCGCCGACTTCATGGAAGTGCACCTTGGCCACCGTGCTGCCGTGGACCTCGGCCTCGGCCTCGGCGAGCTTCCGGAACACGGCCTTCTGTCTCTTATACACAAAACCGAGCCCACGAGACCACACAATTAATCG
>JBEBGT010000382.1:0-3994 GCA_040081365.1 Candidatus Eiseniibacteriota bacterium
CCAGGTCCTTCAACTCGTGGTGCAGCTCGCCCAGGTTGCCGCTGCCGGCGATGGCCTCGTCGAGCACGCTGCGACCGCTCATCTCGCCGATGTCCTGCCGGTAGTAGCCCATGCTCATGCGCTTCGGGAGCGTGACCTCGCCTTCGTCCGCGGATTCCTCGCCGGTGATCATGCGGAACACGGTGGTCTTGCCGGCGCCGTTCGGACCCACGAGCCCGGCCTTCTCGCCGGCGTTCAGCTGGAACGAGGTCTCCACGAACAGCACCTGCTTGCCGTACTGCTTGCTGACATTGACGAAGTTGATCATCGCGCGGGCGGGCTTCCTGGAGGGCGGGAGTCGGGTTTCCGGAGAGCGGAGCAGATTATCAGGTCGGAGGCCGGTGGAGTACCCGCGCGCGGAGCGCGGAACCGGCGCGGCGGCCCGTCGTCCGGACGCAGGAGCACGGGGTAGATATCCATTGTCGGCGTTCGGGGCGAGAAGCTAGTCTCGACAGCGTCCTGTTCCCCTGCCCCCCGGCGGCCCGAGCGACCGACGGGAGCTTCCTGCCGGCCCGCCGCTCGTCCCACCGAAGAGGCCCCCGATGATGCGTCTGCCCTCGCTCCGCGAGCGCTTCGCCGGATCGCTGCTCGTCACGCTGCTCTGCCTGTCGCCCGCCTCGGCCGCAACCGCCGGCCCGCGCGCGGAACTCGACGCCAGCGCAGGCCAGCGCCCCGCCGCCAGCACCCGCGCGCGCGCGGCCGCCACGCGGCTCGCGCCGGCGCTCGCCGCGCTCGGCACCCCGGCCAGCATCGATGCACGCTACGACGTGCCCACGTTCCTGTGGGCCGATCGGACGCCGGGCGGGCGCACCAGCCCGTTCGCGGCGCGTGCGGCCAAGCCGACCGCGGAGGCCGCGGCGCGATCGCACCTGAACCTGGTGTCGGGCTTCTACCGGCTCCAGCCCGCCGACGCCGCTGAAGCCCCGCTGCGCGAGCTGCATGACACCGGGCGCGGCGGCATCATCGCCTCGTTCACGCAGCGCGTGGCCGGCATCGACGTGTTCCGCGACGAAGTGAAGGTGCTCATGGACCGCGACCTCTCGCTGCTCGCGGTCGCGGGCTACATCCCGAGCCGCGATCTGGTGGCGCATGCCGGAACGCCGGTATTCGCGCTGCAGCCCGAAGCCGCGGTGCGCGCCGCGCTCGACGACTTCGCGGGCAGCCCCAGCGCGGGCAAGCCCGTGATGCTGGCGAGAGAGAGTGAAGGCGGCTACCAGCACTTCGACGTCTCGGCGGTGGCAGCCGCGCTGCCCGAGGGCCTCCAACCCGGCGACGCGGTGCGCGTGAAGCGCACGCTGTTCCACTTGAGCGACGCGCTCGTGCCCGCCTACTACGTCGAGGTCATGGCGCCGGACCAGGCCTACAGCTACGTGGTCGACGCGTCCGACGGCCACCTGCTGTTCCGGCACGACCTCATGGCGTTCGATTCGTTCAGCTATCGCGTGTGGGCCGAGGGTACGGGGGCGCACCTGCCGCACGACGGCCCGCAGGGCCTGGCGCCGACGCCGCACCCGACCGGGCTGCCGGACTTCTTCGCGCCGGCGTTCACCGCGCCCAACCTGCTGGTGCTGCAGAACGGCCCGATCTCGACCAACGACCCGTGGCTGCCCGCCGGGGCCACGGTCACGACAGGCAACAATGTCGATGCCTACGCCGACCTCGCCACGCCGGACGGCTTCAACGCCGGCGACCTGCGCGCCAGCACCAACGCCCCGAACGCGTTCGACCGCGTCTACGACGTGAACCAGAACCCGAACGTGAGCAACGACCAGCGCATGGCCGCCATCACGCAGTTGTTCTACAACAACAACTTCTTCCACGACTGGTACTACGACTCCGGCTTCAACGAGGCATCGGGGAACGGCCAGACGGATAACTTCGGCCGCGGCGGACTGGGCGGGGATGCCATGCGCTCCGAGGCCCAGGACTTCGGCGGCACGAACAATGCCAACATGAGCACGCCCGCCGACGGCTCGTCCGGCCGCATGCAGATGTACCTGTTCAGCCCCGCGGGCGTCTCGCAGGTCCAGGTGAGCTCGCCGGCCGGCGTGGCCGGCAACTACACCGCCGGCGTCTCGGGCGGCATGGGCCCGCAGACGTTCAACGTCACCGGCTCGCTCATCCTGGGACTCGACGCGTTCCCGCCCACGGGCGACGGCTGCGCCGGGCTCACGAACGCCGCCCAGGTGTCGGGCAAGATCGTGATGCTGGACCGCGGCAACTGCACGAACCCGGTGAAGATGTCGAACGCACAGGGGGCGGGCGCGATCGGCGTGATCCTGGCCGACACCACCACCGGCGGCACCACGCCGTTCACGGTGTCGGGCAGTTCGGGCACGGTCACGATCCCGGTGCTGTCGGTGACGCTGGCAACCGCGAATGCGCTCAAGGCCGCGCTCGCGGGCGGCCCGGTGACGCTGACACTGCTCCGCCAGACGTCGGTGCGCCGCGACGGCTCGCTCGACAACCAGATCGTCGCGCACGAGTGGGGACACTTCATCAGCAACCGCTTGGTCGGCAACGCGGGCGGATTGTCGACGATCATGGCCGGTGGCCTGGGCGAGGGCTGGGCGGACTTCCATGCCATGATGATCACGGCCCGGCCCGAGGACGCGGTCGTGCCGGTGAACGCCGCATGGGACGGTGTGTTCGGGCTCGCCGGCTATGCGCTGTACCCGTCGGTGGGCACCTCGAACGCCTATTACTTCGGCATCCGCCGTGTGCCGTACTCGACCGACATGGCGAAGAACGGACTCACGTTCAAGCACATCCAGAACGGCATCGCGCTGCCGGTCGGCCCGCCCGTGCGCTTCGGCGCCGACGGCAGCAACAATGCCGAGGTGCACAACACGGGCGAAGTCTGGTGCACGATGCTGTGGGAGTGCTACGCGGCACTCCTGCGCGACACCGGCCGGCTGACGTTCGCACAAGCGCAGCAGCGCATGCGCGACTATCTGGTGGCGGCCTACAAGCTGACGCCCAACGCACCCACGCTGCTCGAGGCACGGGACGCGCTTCTCGCGGCTGCCAACGCCAGCGACTCGCATGACTTCCAGGCGTTCTGGACCGCGTTCGCCAAGCGCGGCGCTGGCGTCTCGGCGGTGGCCCCGGACCGTTTCGACCCCATCAACTTCGGGGTGGTCGAGAGCTTCGTCACCGGCGGCGACCTCGTGGTGGTGGCCAAGGCGCTCGACGTGAGCATCCAGGACTGCGACGCCGACGGCTACCTCGACAACGGCGAAGTGGGCCACGTCAGGCTCACGCTGCGGAACGTGGGCAGCACGACGCTCACGCAAACGTCCGTGGCGCTGTCGAGCACCAACCCGCACGTCGGCTTCCCGGCCGGCAACACGGCCACGGTGCCCGCGCTGGCGCCCTTGCAGTCCACATCGGTGACGCTGCCGGTGCAGTTGCTGGGCGCGTCGGGTGCGGAGACCTTGGACTTCGTGATCGGTTACACCGATGCCGCGCTGGCGGTGCCCGGTGTGCGGACGACCACGCTATTCACGCGCGGCAACACCGACGAGATCCCCGCCGCGCTCGACGCGTTCGAGGCACTCGCGACGCCCTGGTCACCGGTCGTGTCGGAACGCTGGCAGATCGACGAGTACGGTGCCAATGACCGCCGCATGCATGGCTATGACGTCGGCGACGTTTCGGACCACTTCATCGTGACGCCGCCGCTCCAGGTCTCGCCGTCTCAGCCGCTCACGTTCTCGATGCAGACGCGCTGGGACTTCGAGCGTGACGCCACGAACAATTACGACGGTGGCGTGGTCGAGGTCTCCACGGACGGCGGCACGACGTGGGCCGACGCCGGCATCGGCGTGCTGGCACCGGGCTACGGCAGCGTGCTGTTCACGGGCTCCGGCAATCCCCTGAGCGGCCGGCAGGCCTACGTGGGCCAGAGCGCGTCGTATCCCGCGCTCACCACCGTCACCGGCAACTTCGGCAC
>JBEBGT010000383.1:0-3983 GCA_040081365.1 Candidatus Eiseniibacteriota bacterium
TCTTTGGCGAAGGATCTTTCTCTTGGGGCCCGAAATGCCCTGCGTATTCTGTTCATCGGCATACAAATCTCACGATACGACGTTTTCAGAAAAAATCAAGCATCCAGACGCGGCGCACGAGCTTTGAGCAACACCCGAACGCCATTCTTCGGACGCAGCGTCAGCAACGGCTCTGGCTCGACTGCGTGCCCAGGCCAGAGATTCAACTGGTAGCGCTGCGCAATCGTGGCAACTCGCCGACCGTCGGTTCGGTGGCGGCCACGCTCGCCACGGCCGACGCCGCGATCACGCTGCTCAACCCGGATGGCGTCTACGGCGCCATCCCGGCGGGCGGCACGGGTGATCCGGTGACGCCGTTCCGCATCTCGGTGCCCGCCAACGCCACCGACCAGCACGAGGTGGGCTTCTCGCTCGTGGTCTGGGATGGCGCGCGCAGCTGGCGCGAGAACGTGCAGCTCACGCTGCATGCGCCGGAGCTCAAGCACTTCGAGCAGGTCATCACCGAGTCGCCGGGCAACAACGACGGCCGGCCGACGACGGGAGAGACGGCCACCTACACGCTGCGCGTGCGCAACCTGGGCAGCGGCGTGGCGCGCGGCGTCAACGCCCGCTTGCGCTCGCTCAACGCCTCGGCCACGGTGACCGACAGCGTCGTCACGATCGGCGACCTCGCACCCGGGGCCACGGGCCAGGCCGACGCGTTCGTCTTCAACGTCACGGCCGCCGGCGCCCGCTTCATGTTGGAGCTGAGTGACGGGCTGCTCGTGCGCGATGTCCAGTACCTCGACCTGACGTTCCCGGTCCCGACGTTCGGCCTGGCGGGCGTGGGCGAAGCCGACGCCGTGAAGCTCACGTGGGTGCCGAGCACCGATGCCGACCTGCTGGGCTACAACATCTACCGTGCCACGGCGGCCGGGGGGCCGTACGTGAAGGCCAACTCGATCCCGACCGAGCGCACCGCGTACTATCACGACGAGGCACTCGTCCCGCTCACGCGGTTCTTCTATCGCGTCACCGCCGTGGACTCGTCCATGAACGAGTCGGCGGTCGCGTTCACGGTGAGTGTGAGCACGAATCCGCCGGCGCACGCCATCTTCCCGGTGCCGACCGGCGGCACGACGCCGTCCTCGGTCGCCATCGAGTTCCCGTACTCCACCACGCTCGGCACGATCGCGGCGGGTTCCGACGTGCTGTACGTGCTCAACGCCGACGGCTCGGCACCGGTGGACGCCGACGGCGCGGGCGCGACGCTCGGCGACTTCACCACGCGCGGCGCGTACTACGCGGCCGGCCCGTCCATGGCGGTGCTGGCACCCGGTGAGCCCATGTCGTTCGTGGCGCCGTCGTGGGATTCGCTCGGCCTGTACGTGTTCAACCGGGACGGCTCGCTGCGTCCGGGCTTCCCGCTCAGCACGGCGGACCCGATCTGGTCGTCGGCGGTCGTGGCCGACCTCGACAACGATGGTCACATGGAGATGGCGTTCGGCTCGAACGGCAACAAGTTCTACGTGGTGCGGGACAACGGTCTCGAGATGATCGATGGCGACAACAACCCGGCCACGAAGGGTGTGTTCAAGGTGCTGGGCCAGCCGATCAACTTCGGCTCGCCGGGCGCGGCCGACATCGACAACGACGGCATGCCCGAGATCGTGTTCGGCAGCTTCGACTTCAAGCTCTACGTGTGGAACGGCGACGGCACGAATGTCCCGGGCTTCCCGTTCACCTCGAACAGCGCGATCCTGTGCTCGCCGGCCATCGGCTACCTCGACGGCCCCGGGGACACGCAGCCCGAGATCCTCTTCGCCTCCGCCGCCGACTCGCTCTATTGCCTCGAGCCGGATGGCAAGCGCCGTCCGGGCTGGCCGATCTTCATCCGCACCGGCGGTAACTCCAAGACCCCGTCGCCTGCACTGGCTGACATGAACAACGACGGCTTCCTCGACGTCGTGTTCCAGAGCACCAACGGCGGCGTGTACGTGGTGAATAGGAACGGCGCGCTGCTGCCGCCCTGGAGCAACATCCGCTACAGCACGCTGACGTCGTCCGCTTCGGAGTCGAGCCCGGTGGTCGCGGACATCAACGGCGACGGCTTCAACGACATCATCTGCGGCGGCGAGGAAGGCCAGCTCACGGCGATCTCGGGGGCCACCGCGACGATCCTGCCCGGGTTCCCGATCCAGTTGGCCGGCGAGATCCGTGGCACGCCCGCGGTCGGGGACATCGACAACGACGGCAAGACCGAGATCGTGCTCGCGGGCTGGGACAAGAACGTGTACGTCTGGGACTACGACTTCACGTTCTCGCCGGGCCGGCCGGCGCCGTGGCCGCAGTTCAACCACGATGCGCGCCGCACCAGCTTCGCCAGCTCGCCGCTGTTCGTGGGCGTGGGTGACGGCGGTCCCGGGGACGCCGCCGGGCGCGTCGAGTCGCTCGAGTTCGCTGCTCCGGCCCCGAACCCGGTGCTCGCCGGGGGCAGGGGCACGCGCCTGTGGTTCGGTGTCCCGGGCGCGCTGGCCGGCACGCGCTACGACCTCGACATCTTCGATCTGTCGGGCCGCCGCGTGAAGAAGGTCGATGCCGGCGCGGCCCCGGCGGGCCGATTCTCGCTCGAGTGGGACCTGCGCGATGCGCAGGGGCATCCGGTCGACGGCGGCGTGTACTTCGCGCGCTTCACCGTGGGCGGCACCAGCCTGTCGCGGAAGCTCGTCATCCTCCAGTGACGCCGGGCGGCCGCGGGCCGCACGGCACGTGACCACACGGGCGGGTCCCGAACTCGGGACCCGCCCGTCGCTTGGTGCGCCGCTTGACCCTGGATGCTCAGGCCCTGTATCGCTCGGGCCCTGTATCGCTCGTGCCCGAGCGTCCTCTTGTTCCGACCTTCCGGAGCCATGCCCGATGAGCGTCCGCGTCCGATTCGCCCCGAGCCCGACCGGCTACCTGCATGTGGGAGGGGCGCGCACCGCCCTCTACAACTACCTGTTCGCGCGGGCCATGGGCGGCACGTTCGTGCTGCGCATCGAGGACACCGATGCCGAGCGCTCCACGGACGCTTCGGTGGACGCGATCCTCGGCGGGATGCGCTGGCTGGGCCTCACGTGGGACGAGGGCCCGGGCGCGGGCGGCGAATCCGGACCGTACTTCCAGACCCAACGCCGCGCGCTCTACGACGCCAGCGCGCGCCAGCTCGAGGAGATGGGGCGCGCCTATCCGTGCTTCTGCACGAGCGAGCAGCTCGAGGCGCGGCGCACGGAACAGCTGGCGCGTGGCGAGGACCCGCGCTACGACCAGCGCTGTCGTGTGCTGACGCCGGACGAGCGCGCCGCCCGCTTGGCCGCGGGCGAGCGGGCCGCGCTGCGCTTCCGGCTTCCGGAGCCGCAGGAGGTGGCCTGGGACGATATCGTGCGCGGCCGCGTGTCGTTCCAGAGCGAGGTGCTCGACGACTTCGTGCTCGTCCGCGGCGACGGCCTGCCCACGTACAACTTCGCGTGCGTGGTCGACGACCTGCACATGCGCATCTCGCACGTCATCCGTGGTGACGACCACATCTCGAACACGCCACGCCAGCTGCTGCTCTATCGTGCGCTCGGCGCCGAGCCGCCGCTGTTCGCGCACGCCAGCATGATCCTGGGTCCCGATGGCAAGCGGCTCTCCAAGCGTCACGGGGCCACCAGCGTCGAGGCGTTCGGCGAGCTGGGGATCATCCCCGAGGGGCTGCTCAACTTCCTCGCACTGCTCGGCTGGGCGCTCGATGGCAAGTCGGAGATGTTCACGCTCGCGGAGCTCGAGCAGGTGTTCCGGCTCGAGCGCGTGAACCCCAACCCGGCCGTGTTCGACACGCAGAAACTGGAATGGATGAACGGCCAGCACCTGAAGCGCCTCGACGAGGCCGACCGCGTGGCGCGCATCACCGGCTTCCTGGCCGCGCATGGCCACGATCTGTCGGCTCGCAGCGAGGACTGGCGCACGGTGTTCGTGCGCCAGTC
>JBEBGT010000384.1:0-3964 GCA_040081365.1 Candidatus Eiseniibacteriota bacterium
GCGCGGTTGCAGGGCGCGCGCTCAACGGGATGGTCCGGCGGGCGCAGTCCCTCACACGGTGGTTGTGGCGACACGCGCGCAGGTCTAGCCTTGAGTCATGACCAGCCGTGACCGGGTACTGGCCACCCTGCGGGGTGAGCCCACCGACCGACCGCCCCTGTCGTTCTGGGGCCACGTCTACCACCGCGAGTCGAGTGCCGCGGACCTGGTGGCGCACACGCTCGAGCGCTGGCAGCAGCATCGCTGGGACTGGGTGAAGCTCAACCCGCGCAAGCACTATCACGTCGAACCGTGGGGCGTGCGCTACGAGTACTCCGGTGTGCCCGACGCCAAGCCGGTGCCCGCTGTGCACCCGGTGCACACGCCCGCCGACTGGGACCGCATCGAGGAAGTCGCGCACGACGCGGGCGCGCTCGGCGAACAGTTGGAAGCGGTGCGGTCGCTGCGCGCGCAGCTGCCCGCCGACGTGCCATTGCTGCAGACCGTGTTCACGCCCATCGCGATCATGGCCGAGCTCACCGAGCCGCCGCAGGCGCTGCGCGACTTATTGGCGCGCGAGCCGGCGCGGATCGAGCGCGCGCTCGAGGCGGTGACGCGCACGTTCGAGCGCTACGTGCAGGCGGTCATGCGCGCCGGCGCCGACGGCATCTACCTGGCCACGGTCGACTGGGGCTCACGCTCGTTCGTCACGCCCGAGTTGCTGCGCCGCTGGTCGCGGCCCTATGACCTCCGCTTGCTCGCCGCGGCCGGCCGTTCGCCCTATCACATGCTGCATGTGTGCAAGGGCGATGCGCTGCTGTTCGAGTTCGCCGACTACCCCGTGGGCGCGTTCTCGTGGGACGCGACCGCCGCGGGGAACCCGACTCTCGCCGAGGGACTCGCGGGCCTGAAGGGTGCCGTCGTGGGCGGTATCAGCCACGATCGCGAACTGCAGGCCGGGCCCGAGGCGGCAGTCGCCGCTTACCGCCGTGCGCTGGACAGCACCGGTGGCCGGCGGTGGATGTTCGCGCCGGGCTGTTCGATGCCCCCGCAGACGCCGGAAGCCACACTCTCGGCGTTACGGAACGAGGTCGAACGAGCGCCGGCGGCTGGAGGACGCTCCTAGCGGCGGCAGCACCGTGAGAGTGCCGCGGGACGTCCTGTTCCGCCGCCACCCGACCGGGAGCGGCGGTTCGAAGGAGGTGCACGCATGGCCCGCACGGCGTTCGTCCCCGCACTCATCACCGGCCTGTTGCTCATGCTGTGGGCCAGCACCGCCCAGGCCCAGGGCGAAGTGAAGCAACGGCCCGTCACGGGTTCGCCCACGCTCTCGCACCCCACGCCCGGCTTCTCGGGCCCCGGCAGCCGGCGCGTCACCACGCGCGTCGCCGTGGGCGAACGCGCTCCCGACTTCCTGGCCGATCGGATCGATGGCCGCTCGGTGAAGCTGTCGTCGTTGCGCGGCGACTGGCTCATGCTCATGTTCGTCGAACGCCGCGAATCGCTCGACGTCGCGGCCCCCGTGGCCACGGCACTGCAGGGGATCGGCGTGCGGACCGTGGCGCTGTGCTGGGGCAAGTCACAGGCGCTGGCGCGTCAGTTCGCGGGCCGTACGCCGGCCTACCTGCCGCTCGCCGATCCCACCGGGGACGTGCTGTCGCTCTACGGCCTGCTGGCGACCGACGGCACCGAGGCCGCCCAGCCCGGCTTCGTGCTCATCGACCCGCGCGGCATCGTGCGACTGGCGCTGCTCGGGCGAGAACTACCGGGCGAGGATGCGTCCCGATTGGTGACGCTGGCAGTGCGGGGCGAGTAGCGCGGCCCGGCCGGGACGTCGCGCGCGCACCGCTGCGGGTACTCCCCGCGGTGGTGTCGGCGTGCGCGCGTCAGGCCGCGCGGCGGCGGCCTGCGGGGTCGAACAGCGCGCGGGTGGTGGCTTCCACGTCACCGAACGAGAATGGCTTGGCCATGACGCGGTCCACACCGCGCGTGGCGGCGGCATCCTCCTCGAGCTGGAACCCCCAGCCCGAGACCAGCACCACGGCGCAGTCCGGACGACGGGACTTCACGACCGAGGCCAGGTCCCAACCGTTCACGTCGGGCATGCCGAGATCGGTGAACACCACGTCGAACTCCTCGCTGCGCAGGACCTCGATCGCCGCGGGACCGCCGAGCGCGGACGTGACGTGGTGCCCCATGCCCCGCAGCATCTCGGCGAGCACCGACATCACGGTCTCCTCGTCGTCCACCACCAGCGCGCGAAGCGACGTCGGTGGCGGGCCCTCCGCTGACGGACCCAACTCCACGAGCACGGCGCCGATCGGGAACGACAGTGTGAACACCGTTCCGTTGTTGGGCGCGCTCTGTACGTCGATCTGCCCGCGGTGGCGCGTCACGATGCCGTAGGCCACCGACAGACCGAGTCCGGTGCCCTTCACTTCCTTGGTCGTGAAGAACGGGTCGAACACACGCGCCCGGGTGTCAGGATCCATGCCGATGCCGGTGTCGCGTACCTGCACGCGCACGGCGTCGGGTTCGTCGTGGCTGGTGATCCAGAGGTCGCCGCCCACGGGCATGGCGTCGATCGCATTCAGGACCATGTTCGTGAACACTTCGCGCAACTCGGACGCGGCCCCCGCGATGGTGTGGGTGGCCTTCAGGTCCAGGTGCACGTTGACCACGATGCCGCGCCGCTTCGCACCCGCTTCCCACGCCGGCCGCGTGAGCTCGACCACGCCGTACAGGACGCGATTCACGTCGAGCGTCTCGAAGCGCTCGTCCTGGCGCACGCGGGTGAACTCCTGCACTCGACGCACGGTCTGCGCACCGTCCAGCGCGGCCTGCTCGATGACGCCGAGCTGGCGCCGCATACCGGGGTCGTCCACGGTCTGCAGCAACAACTGCGTGCGCCCGAGGATCGCGGCCAGGATGTTGTTGAAGTCGTGCGCCACACCGCCGGCCATCTCGCCCAGAGCGTTCAACTTGGCCGACTGCACCAGCTGCGCCTGCGTGGCGCGCAACTCGTCGTAGGCCAGCTTCATGCTCTCGTAGAGCCGCGCGTTGGCGATGGCCGCGCTGCACTGGCCGGCGAACAACGTGGCCAGCTCGAGGTCCTCCTGCTGGAACCCGTGCGGGCCGATGCGCGACAGCGTGATGACGCCGAGCACGTGGTCGCGCGAGATGAGTGGAGCGCACAGCAGGCTCGACTGCTCGGGCGGCGTACCGGGCACCGTGAGCGAGCGCGGATCGGCCTCGGCGTCGTTCACGATCTCGCCGCGGCCGGTGAGCGCCACGGTGCCGGTGATGCCCTCGCCGAGCTTGAGTCGCACGGCCATCATCTCGTCCACATAGGTCTGCGCGTCGCACACCTGTGGGATCAGCACCTTCTGCTGTTCGTCGTAGAGGAACACCGAACACTCATCGGTGTGGATCACCTGCCGGATCTGCTTGGCGATCGTGCTGAGGATCGTGTTCAGGTCGAGCGAGTTCACCACCGCACGGCTCACCGTGAGCAACGCGCCGAACTTCTCGCGCTGGTCCACCTCGCGCTGCAGCAACGCCTCGAGCGGCACTTCCGGCAACTCTTCGCCGGGGGCGCGCAGCCACGGCCAGCGCGCCAGGGCCACCAGCACTTCCTCGATGCGGTTCGCCGGTACGCCCAGGGCCTCCCACATCGCCACGCGCATCGCCAGGCCACGCACCCAGGCCGACAGCGATCCGGTCTCGAACGCCACCTGCAGCTGAGTGGTGAGTTCCGACGCCTCCGCCTGCGCACGCTCGGCACCGAGCACGTCCGAGAGCGCCCGCAACAGGGCACCTTCGGTCGTGGCTCGATGTTCCGCGACAAGTCGGGCGATGGATGAGTACAAGCCGCTCTCCGGGCCAGGGGGACTCCAACAGGACGGTTTTCGGACCAGCGGTCAGTCCGCTTGAGCCCGATACGACCCAACCTGCACGGACCGTGCAGGTTGCACGGACGCACCGG